>JBIIRN010000037.1:0-12738 GCA_044341525.1 Sediminibacterium sp.
GATGAGAGCCATTTGTAGTAAAATTCAAGGGGCGGCCAAAGAATTTAGCCAGGTCAAAATATACCAACGCACGAACTGCATAGGCCTCTCCTACCAATTGAGCGGCTTCTGCCTGTTCCAGGGAAGTAGCAATCTTTTTGATGTTCTCTTCATTGGCAATGATGGCATTGGCATTGGTTGCGACCTGGTACATCTGATTCCACATGCGGCTTACATTGGCATCGGTAGCAGTATGCGTCATGGTATTCATGCCGGTGTAGCGGTTACCGGTACGTACACTTCTGGTCACATTGTCAGAGATTACTTCCGGGATAACCATCGCATCACGGCCATAATAACTATAAGATTGCATCAGTGAGTAAAGACCATTTACCGCTGCGCGGGAAGTAGACATTTTCGAGAATACATCTTCGATCAGTACACTCTGCTGTGGCTTTACGTCCAGAAAATCTTTATTACATGCAGCCAACAGGCTAACTGTAATTACTAAAATGAATGACTTTCTCATATTTTCTATTTTTCAGAAATTATAAATTGATATCTATGCCCAACAATACCGTACGGAAAACCGGGGGACGCTGTGCCATGGTACCGTCGATAGAAACTTCGGGGTCAGTATTGAAACGCTTGTCTTTTGTAATCGTCAACAGATTTTGTGCCCGAACATACATTCTCGCACTCGTTAACCTCATCTTCTTCAACATGCCCGGATCAAAGGTGTAAGAAAAGGTCAGGTCGCGCAAACGAACATAACTTCCATCGTACAAGAAACGGCTACTCTCAAAACTTCCTGATGAGGATTGTGTTCCGAGGAATACCGGCTTGGGTACATCTGTTTTTTGTCCCACCGTTGTCCATCTTCTCGCAAATTCATACCGACTCATCCCATTGCTTTGATCAGAGAAGCCGAGGTTGGCATCTGTTTTCTGCAGGTACCCGTATTCATCATAAATCGTATTGCCCCAGTTTACAAAGAACTGGAAGTTCAGTCCCCAACCGCGGTAAGTGAAATTGTTGGTGATACCTCCATAGAAACGAGGAGTAGCACTTCCAAAAGCAATTCTTGGCAAGGCCGTAGTGAAGACATTCGTAGTAACTTCTTTTGATTCATCCGTGTACCAAAGCGCTTCTCCGTTTTCCGGATTAACACCTGCATACCCACGCTGGAAATGCGTATAGAAATCATATCCAATGCGGCGGAGATAACTGCCGGAAGGGTAGGCCGGATCGAGTTCAGTGATGCGGTTTCTGTTGCTGGTCACATTGAAATCAGTTGTCCAGCGAAGACCACGGGCAGATTTAGGAGCGAGGTTAATAGAAGAAAGGGTTAACTCAAAACCACTGTTGCGCATCGCACCACTGTTCACCGTAATACTGGTTACACCATTTACACTGGGAATAGATTGGCTGATCAACAGGTCACTGCTGGTGCGGGTATAAAATTCCAATGTACCATTGAAACGTCCTTTCGCCAGAGCAAAATCAATACCCACGTTGAAGGGAATATTTTTCTCCCAGGTCAGGTTAGGGTTAGCGAGCTGAGAAAGGGAAAGACCGGAGCGGAAATCATAATCACTTCCGGCAGAGTACAGTCCCTGTGACTCAAAATTATCAATACCCTGGTTACCTGTATAACCATAGCTGGCTCTTAGTTTCAGGTCTTTTACCCAGTCAACATTGAAAAACTTCTCATTGCTGATATTCCAGCCGGCACCAATAGACCAGAAAATAGCGGACCTGAAATTTTTAGCAAACCGGGAAGAAGCGTCCTCTCTGACAGATCCGGAGAAGAAAAAGCGGTCATTGAAACTATAGTTAGCATTCAGGAACTTACTCATGATCCGGTTATTAGTAGCCGTACCGGTGGTTTGAACCGGATTAGATCCTCCGGCAGGTGTATTGGTACCAGGCGCAATACCATTCACCTCGATGCTGATGTCAACATCAGAACGTGCCTGGTATTCCATACCGGCAAACAACTCAATGTTGTGCTTATCATTGATACTCGTTTTGTAGCGGAGGATATTGGTAGAAATCCAGTTGACAATATCCTGTGTAAAATTGCTAATAACACCATTGGCTGCTACGTTGGCATTACCAACACGGGGATCATAAAATATCGAAGAAAATGCATGGTTGAAATCCAGTGCATAGTTACCCTCGAAAGTAAGCCCCTTCGAAAGTTTAACAGTTGGAGCCAATGAAGCAGATATATTATAGGTCTTGGCATTGCGCTTGGTTGTTTCGAGAACAGCCACCGGATTATATCCATTGTTGTATCCTAACTCATAAGTAACCCCATCACTCTTATATACGGGCAACCAGGGAGCCAGGCGATACATGGCGCGGATAGGATTTCCAAAGAAACTTCCGCCCAAAAAGTTGCTGGTGCGCTGAAAGCTTCCGCTGATGCCTCCTTTCACGTTCACTATCTTAGCGATTTCTGAATTCAGGTTCACGCGGTAAGTAGCTTTTTCATAATCAATATTGCGGGTAGGGGCATCTGCCTTATAATAACTTCCGGATAGGAAATACGTATTCTTATCACTTCCCCCACTGGCATTCAGGTTATATTGAGAATAATTACCCTGACGCAATACCATTTCAAACCAATCGGTGTCGATGTTGCGGTTAATGGAATTAGCGGTCAGGAGTGAATCAAAAGAACTGGCCCGGTTACCTGCATTTACCCAACCCTCTTTGTAATACTGGAGGTATTGCTCAGTATTCAATGTTTTTTGTTCTTCCCGGATGGTGTTGCTGGTAACGCCTCGCTGGTAAATAAGTCCCAACTTAGATTTACCTGCCTTACCTCTCTTAGTGGTAATCAAGATTACTCCATTGGCAGCTCTGGATCCATAAAGTGAAGTAGCGCTCGCATCCTTCAATACGGTTAAGCTTTCAATATCGTTGGCATTTAAGCCGGCAATGGTGTTGCTGTTCAATCCGGAAATATCTCCACTCACCACCGGTATACCATCTATCACATATAAGGGGGCGGCACTGGCGTTGATAGAACCCACTCCACGAATACGGATATTCGGAACGCTACCCGGCTGTCCGGAACCATTGGTGCTCTGTACGCCCGCAATATTTCCCTGCAGGGTTTCCTGTACCGATGCGTTGGGAGCTGATTCGATAATGGTGTTCTTAATCGTACCTACTGAACCGGTAAAGGTTTTCTTACGCTGGCTGGAATATGCTACCACGAGAACGTCTTCGAGGTTATTATCAGCCATCTGCATCTCAACAGCTACTGTCTGTCCGGTAACACCGGAAATCGTCACCGGCTGTAAATCTACCCGGGTAAAGCGAATTGACTCCCCCTTTTCGATGCGAAGGGTAAATGAGCCATCTTCAGCCGTTACCGTTCCTACCTTGGTTTTGGATGCCTGAACCGATACATTGCTGAGACCGGTATTTTCTTTGGACAGAACCACTTTACCCTTGACGGTAATCAGGTTGGCAGCATTGTTCTGTGCAATTGCGTTTCCGTTGAACAGGCAGGCCGTTATGCCCATCAGCCAAACAGATAAGTGAAGAAACCTTTTCATATTAAATTTTTTATTTAATTCAACCGGCTTTTTTGCCGTAGATAAACAACAACTCAAGGTAGTATTGTGTCGATTTTTTTTAATTTTTCTTTAACTTTGAACGATTCTGAAAATATTGGTATTTTCGGAAATTTTATAAACAATTGTTTTTCAACAATTTATAATAAATGGCCGGATCTCGCGCTGAAATTGTCTACCTGATCAGCCGCTGTTTGGATAAGTTCCGACAGGAGACCGGTCAGGAATTGGTAGCCAATACCAATAAGAAGAATTACGAGCCGCTGGCCATCATATTGAGTGAAATCAGCAATCGGCTACCCGAAACTTCGGAGGTACTCCAGCACATTGCTTACACCCCGGATGCCAAAAAAGAGTCCACCGAATACCCTTTTCGCAAGTACGACATCACCGGCGGACAAATCCGGGATGCCTTTATGGGTTTGGTCGGGAACCCCCGCAATTTTTTACTGGACGCCTGTTATATCTATTTATATGGGGTGGGTAGACAGGGATTTGATGAGCAGCCCTCCGATCCCGAATTACAGGAAAAAAGAAATCCTGACAGCAGTACCAGCCAGGATGCCCTATCAGTTTATCAGGAGAATGAGCTGCTGAAGGAAAAAATTCAGGAGTTATCTAAAAGCAATCCTACAACCCCGGAAAACAAAAGAAGTTGGTTCCCCCTGTTGTTGTTCCTATTGCCCTCGCTTATGCTGGGAATTTTATACCTCAGACAACATACACAGCTCAAGCGGTACCAGCAGCAAATGAGTTTAATTCCCTACCAACCGTCACCTGCCGAAGCTGATAGTCTGGAGGGTATCTGGATTTGTTATACGGGGTCACCACAAGCAAGAAAATCAGACCCGGACCGCTACCACAAAATAGTGGCTAACCTTTTGCAATTCACCCGACAACCGGAAGGACACTTCCTGGTCGAAAGATTAGGAGCCAGTTTCAATCACAGTGGTTACGCCCAATTTGAAAGCAAGGGTATCGTATCGGTTCATACCCATGTTAAAAACAATGATTCATCAATCGAGTCACCCCGTCACTCGCTCTTATCCTTTGCACATGCCGATAACCAACCTTACCTGAATGTGATCTCTGCGTCCTGGAATTTTGATGCAGGGTCGCTTAATCAGATCATAGGCATCAGAGAAGTCTATCAAAAACTAGGACGCGGAGGAAGGCTGGAAGAAATTTATAATTCACTGGAAAATGCGCAGTGCAAGTGTAAGATTGTTCGCTGGCACCGGCCGGATGGAACCCAGGAAAAATGGTACCTGAAGAACAATCACCTCGACAGTCTTCACAATGTTCAACTCTCGAATCTGCTGAATGAAAACAGCATCTTGCTGAGGGATCCTGATTCAACAATTCTTCCGGCACCCCTCCCCCACTTGCAACATTGATATCAAAAACAGATTACTTTGGCCGGTGAACATTGCTTCGGAAACCCAGGTGGCGATTGCCCTTGGCATGGGTATTTTCTCCCGGATTATTTTTCTTGCCGCGGGGAGGAAATGGTTTCCTGCCTCCCTTCGGTCGGGAAGCACGGGGATCATATACCGGCGTAGGACCCAATACTGACGGCACTTCCCGCTTGGTGACTTCCTTGCCTACTAATTGCTCTATTCGGGCAAAAGCCTGCTGCTCCGCCTCCGTAATAAAAGTAAAAGCGGTTCCCTTACTTTCTGCACGGGCCGTGCGACCAATGCGATGCACATAGTCCTCCCCATCTCGCGGTACATCATAGTTGATCACCAAATCAATGTCATCTACATCAATTCCCCTGCTGAGGATATCGGTAGCAACCAGCACTTTTATTTTTTTACTGTGGAAATCGAGCATCACTTGCTCCCGCTGTGCCTGTTCGAGATCGGAGTGTATTTCCGCAGCAGCAATTTCCGCCTTCTTCAGGTCACGCGTGAGTTGCTTAACGGACTGCTTACTGGAACAGAAAACGATGACGGTTTGTTGGGCCCTTTCCTTCAAAAGACTTTTGATGAGTGGAATCTTTTGCGGTTCATATACCACAAAAGCTTCCTGCACAATCTGCTCCGGAGGTTTGGAAACTGCAATATTGATTTCTACCGGCTGTGGCCTTAATATTTTACGACCCAGCTCCCGCATCTTGGGAGGCATGGTGGCAGAAAACAAGAGTGTTTGGCGTTCCTTCGGCAATTGGCCAATGATCTTCATGATATCATCATGAAAACCCATATCGAGCATGCGATCGGCCTCATCGAGCACTAAAAACTTCAATCCTTTCACTTTCACATAACCCATATTCAGATGGGTAATCATTCTCCCGGGGGTACAGATAACAATATCTGCCCCGCTGCTGAGTGCTTTCTTTTCTGTCGCAAAATTGATGCCATCACCCCCTCCATACACTGCGATAGAACTCAAAGAGGTGAAATAAGATAATCCCTCCAATGACTGCTCAATTTGTACTGCCAGCTCACGGGTAGGTACTATAATCATGGCTTTGACCTGCTGCTCTTCCTGTGGTTCGGTCAATAACCGGTTAATCAATGGCAGCAGAAAAGCAGCCGTTTTTCCGGTGCCCGTTTGGGCAGAAGCAATGATATCATTCCCATCGAGGATGGGCTGCATTACCTGTTCCTGCACGGGGGTGGCATTTTCATAGCCCATAGAGTCAATTCCTTCCTGCAAACGCTCATCCAGCTTAAAATCTGTAAATTTCAATGTATATCGCTTTATTCTGTTGTTACAAAGGTACACCTTAATAAAGCGGTAAAAGGCAATAAGAGAAGCCAATGAAACAATAGCCCGGCTATAAATACCGGATTTGTTAGATTTTGACTAATTTTTAACCTCATCTTTGCGGCCAATTCAGTTATTTTTGCGACTTCCCGGCATCCTGTGCCATTTAATACGACTGCATGAAGAAACTACTGTTGAGCCTTTTCATTCTGCCCCTGGCTATTGTTGCGTTTTCTCAAACAACAGGGAAAGATTCTGTTCGGGCTACCAAAAAATGGCTGTTTTTCAAAAAGCAACCCTCCGAAAAAAGTTCAGCTCCCAAAACTACCGTCCAAAAAATTGCTGAACCTGCGGTACCCAAGCGGGACTGGAGTAAGGTAGATTTATCGAAGCGGGCGGCCGATCATTTTATGATTCAGTATGGCTTTGATACCTGGCTCAACCGCCCTGACAGTGTTCGCATTGGAAATGGTTTTAGCCGGCATTTCAATATGTATTTCATGCTGGACAAGCCTTTTAAAACAAATGCCAAATACAGCGTGGCTTTTGGATTAGGTATTGGAAGCAGTAATATATTTTTCAATAAAACCGATGTAGATATAAAATCTACCTCTGCCCGATTACCCTTCCGTCAGGCAGATAGCACGGAAAATTTCAAAAAATACAAGGTAACCAACGTTTATGCGGAAGTGCCTGTTGAGATTCGGTATTATTCCAATCCGGAGAATCCGAATAAATCATGGAAAGCTGCCCTGGGTTTAAAAGTCGGCACCTTATTGAAAACACATACCAAGGGTAAAAATCTACTGACGAAGAATGGATTTTCCATCTATGGTCCTTCTTATATTGAAAAAGAAAGTCAAAAGCGTTTCTTCAATGGTACCATGCTGGCCCTGACTGGAAGAGTAGGATATGGTGCAGTATCCCTCAGTGCGGGCTATCAGATTACCGGTGTACTAAAAGATGGAACCGGTGCACCCATGAATCGGCTATCGGTGGGACTAACCATAAGCGGACTTTAATTCATCCTGTTTAAAAAAGCAATAAACAATAGATAGAACCCGCTCTTCAGCGGGTTCATTTTTTTAGGGAAGGCCCCATAGGGGTTGTACCTTTGCAGTAGAAACAAGAAAACGAAGTGATAGAGAAAAAAACAGGTACTAGAACGGAAGACAGGGCGGTACTGGTAGGACTGATACAGAAAGACCAGACGGAAGCGCAGGCGAATGAATACCTGGATGAGCTGGCATTCCTGGCGGATACTGCCGGGGCATCTGCCGTGAAGCGGTTTACCCAAAAGTTGCCGCATCCCGATAGCCGCACTTTTGTAGGGAAGGGAAAATTGGAAGAGATCCGACAATATGTACACCAGCATGGTATTCCACTGGTGATTTTTGATGATGAATTATCGGGCTCACAGATTTCGAATATTGAGAAGGAATTGAAGGTGAAGACGATTGACCGCAGTGATTTGATTCTCGACATTTTTGCCGGACGGGCCCGCACGGCGCAGGCCAGGGTGCAGGTAGAGTTGGCGCAATACCAATATTTATTACCCCGCCTGAAGGGTTTGTGGAAGCACCTCGAGCGACAGGGCGGTGGTATTGGTACGAGGGGGCCCGGGGAGACGGAAATCGAAACCGACCGCCGGATTGTGAAGGACAAGATTTCGCTGTTGCGGAAGCGCTTGTCAGAGATTGATAAACAGGCATTCACCCAACGCAAGGAACGGGGAGAGTTGATCCGCGTTGCCTTGGTAGGATATACCAATGTGGGCAAGAGTACACTAATGAATCTATTGAGTAAATCGGAGGTATTTGCTGAAAACAAGTTATTTGCCACGCTGGATACGACTACGCGGAAGGTGGTGTTGGAGAATACGCCCTTTCTGTTAAGTGATACGGTAGGTTTTATTCGGAAGCTGCCGCATCATTTGGTGGAGAGTTTCAAAAGCACACTCGATGAGGTACGGGAGGCGGATATATTATTGCATGTGGTAGATATATCGCATCCCAAGTATGAAGAGCAGATGGGGGTAGTGAATAAGACCTTGCAGGAGTTGAAGGCCTTTGACAAGCCGATATTGGTGGTGTTCAATAAGATGGATCGGTATGAGGCGGAGTTTTTTGATCCCTGGTTATCGCCGGAGGTGAAGGAGGAATTGTTGCGTGATTTGCGGCAGCGCTGGGAGGAAGCCACGCAGCAGCAATGTGTATTTATTTCTGCTACGGAACGGGAGAACATTGAGGCATTGCGCACGTTGGTGATTGAAAAGGTGCGGGACATGTACAGCATCCGGTATCCGTATAAGACGATGTTGTATTAGATTGAATACAAGGAAGGATGTTACACTGGTATAAGATTGCGGAGACGGAGGCTTCCCTGCCCTGGCAGGAAAATGGGATGTGTATGGTATTGGTGGCGGATAAGCCCCGTTTGCTGGTAAGGTATGGCGGAGCATTACATGCGATGGCGGCTTTTTGTCCCCATGCCGGGGCGGTGTTAGCGGAGGGGTATGTGAGTGGGCGGGGTGAGGTAGTGTGTCCGCTGCATGATTATCGTTTTCGGGTGCGGGATGGGTACAATAGTTCGGGGGAGGGTTATCGGCTCAGGTGCCATGTGGTGGAGTGTAGAGAGGATGGGGTGTATTTGGGTTTATCGGAGGCGGCCATGGGCTAAATTTTTCCTCTTAATCATTTCATCTCCAATAAAATTTCCCCTACTTTTGCACTCCGCCATCGGCGGATACTCCTCCTTAGCTCAGTTGGTTAGAGCATCTGACTGTTAATCAGAGGGTCTCAGGTTCAAGTCCTGAAGGGGGAGCAAAATCAGTTTGAGTGTGGGATTGAGTGTGGGAAATTCTCCTACACTGATTTTTCTTCACACTCAAACTCAAACTCACTCTACTTAAAGCTCCGCTATACTCGGGGCTTTTTCTTTGTCTATCAGTGAGTTAGGCTAGTTGTATCTTTTTAATCTGACAAATAATCTATTTTCTCTATCCTGTCACCCAAATGACGTGTAGAAGTCGTTTTTGCAAGCGTTTATCCCCTGTACATTTGTACCATGAAAATTGGAGAACACATAAAAGAAATTAGAATTTCAAAGGGGTTTACTCAATCTGAATTATCTGAAAAGAGTGGAATAGCAGTAAGAACCATTCAAAGAATAGAAAATAGTGAAGTAACGCCAAGCATTTATTCACTAAATGCCATTGGAGCGGCTTTGGAAGTAAAATTGAATGAAGTTCCAATTCGTGAAAATAAGGACAAATTTGAATTCAAAATAGTCATCTCCAACTTTAGTAACCTTTTTGCAGATATTAAAACTTTAATTAAGAGAAATATGAAAACACTTTTGGTACTTGTAACAGTGACATTCGGATTACTATCTTTCAAAGATTTGAAATCATTGTTTATTAATCTAACGGAAAATTCAACCGTATCAGTTTCAACTATCAATTGTGACACTAAAAATGAATGCGATATAGAACTTGTAAAAAAAGATGTTAATGGCAAGGTTTTATGGAAGCGTACAATAGGGGGAACAAGTTATGATAAGGCAGGACAGGTTATTAGAACTAAAGATGGCAGTTATATTGTAGTGGGTTCTACAAGCTCATTTGGAAAAGGTAACTATGATGTTTTGGTTGCTAAAGTTAGTTCCAATGGCGAAATGCTTTGGCAAAAAACCTATGGCGAATTCTTGAATGATTATGGTTTAAGAATTTCATTACTGGAAGATAATCTCTACCAAATAGAAGCTACCAAACAAATTTGTGCAACATTCAATGTATCTAATGACTGTTTTGACCAACAGTGGTTATTTAAGATTGATGAGAGCGGGCTCGTTAAATAATTTTCTGATAGCCACATACTCAATCATAGCATTATAGTTGCATCTTTCGTCGAAAAGGGGAGCAAGAGTGCACAAGGCGACAGAAATGTCGCCTTTTTTGTTGTCCGTCAGTGAGTTAGGATAGTTGCAGGTCTTTATATTGAGAAAAAATAATTATTTGACTTAACTAATTATTGTAAACTAAGTAATTTTAAATCCATCTTAGTTTGTTTATTAAGCTCATTAGTCAAAAAATATTTATGGCTTAATCCTGTTAATACAATAATTCTTTTTCCTTGTTGAGCAGACGCAATATCTAAAACTTTTTGTGCCAAATAACTATTACGAGCCTTTCCGAAATTTAGATCTTTTATATATTCATTAAAGGCAATAGAATCTATCATATATTTTCTTGCAAGAGGAATAATAACATTTGATTCCATTTCTTCTATTTCCTTTGCTTTATTATAAATAGAAGGTAAGTTTATTTCTTCAAGCGATTTATTATAAATATCATCAACGTAATTATCAATAAAATTGACATATGTCCTATATTTTAGGCTGTCTTCATTATTCAATTTGCTTTGATAAAGTTTAGTAAAAAAAGAATCGTTAATCCTTATACTTTCTTTTATATAGTTTTTCTTTGAAACTCTTTCCTCTTTTGAATACTGTTTACTTGAAACACTTTCTTTTATATCGTTTTTTCTTGAAGAAAAGCTAGTATCAAATCCTAGTATTGGAATTGATCTGTTTTTCTTATTAAAAACTTGTAGCGCTAGTTGTTCTGTACCAGACGAAAATATTTTTAGTCTGTAAGCTGTTCTTAAACCAAATACACTTACAAAATCCTCACTTTGCTCCCACAAAATCAAATCTGGCTTATTTTTTTCTAATAACTGATACAATTTCTTATAATTTATCTTTTTGGTTCTATTATGATTAACACCAATAATCAGTATTTCAGTTAGCTTTTCAGTTTGCTGAGCAAATACAAAAACATTTGTTGTAAAATAAAAGCAGATAACTAGTAAAAGCTGTTTCATTTAGATGTCATTAATTCAATAAATTAAATGGTTAAGTGAAGGTATCAATTAAAATATATTTTTACCCCACAAACCTCCTGCAATTTGACACGAAGTTCAACCCTTTAATTTCCAGATAGTAACATACTCAATCATCGGATTGTAGCTGCATCTTTCGTCGAAAAGGGGAGCCACACTGGACAAGCCATCAGAAATGATGGCTTTTTCTTTGTCCATCAGTGAGTTAGGGTGGCTGCAACTTTTCTTATATTTGTTTTATGAAAACCTTATTGTTTGCAACCTTTCGGTCTTTATTTCCGTAAGCACATCAATGTGAAAATGGCTTATAAATAAGAAGTTTGTTTCGGGTATAAACGAGTTGTCTAGCATTATAAAAATACAAGAAAATGAAAAAAATATTATTGACACTAACCTTGGGTTTAATACTTAGCCAGTCTCAGGCGCAGAAATCAATAAATTTCAGTGGAAAAATTAAGAACTTTAATACAGCGGACTCAATCTATTTGGGTTTAGATGGCAATGTAATAATGCAACTGAAATTACAAGCGAATGGGACATTTTCGACTAATGCTAATATTCAGCAAACTCCTTCCTTCTTTTATTTTGCCAAAATTTCAAAAAAAGGAAAGATTGAACAACAAACACCCCGAATCTGGTTCGACAAAGAAAGCATGGAAGTAAATATTGACTGGCTGGATAAATCTTTCCAAATCCCCAATATACTGCTATATCAATCAATGTCCGAAAAAATAGAGACTTTGAAAGGTGATAAGCAAACTGAATTCATTTTAAATAATCCAATCAATATCCCAATCTTATATTTTGTGAATGAGAACAAAGACAAAATCTCAATTTCTAATTTAGAAGCATTTTGTCAAAAAGTTGATGAAATTTATCAAAGCTCAATTTATTTTAAAGAGTTGACAAATTATATATCAGCAAAAAAACGGAAGCCAATAAAAATAGGTAGCATCGTAGAAGATTTCACTCTACCAAATAAAGACGGAAATCAAGTACCCGTAATTAATGCAAATGAAAAAACTAAGCTTATTGCCATATTTTCATCAGGATGCTTTTATTCAATTTCAAGTATTAGTTTGCTTGAACAACTTAAAAAAGTAAACGATAATAAAATTGAAATTATATCAATATGGGCAGACGAGACGAAAGATGCTTGGCTTAACGCATATATAGACCAAAAAAATAAAATCACATGGACAAATGTTTGGGACGAATACGGATTTGCTTCAACTTACTTCAATAATACAGGTTGGCCGACATTCTATGTAATTAATGCAGAAGGTAGATTAATGGACATTTTCCATAATTATAGCCAAAAGACAGCAAATAAATTAAAGGACTTGACGAAATAATGCTACACAACTTCGTATTGGAAATAACTGATTTTACCTTATTAGGTTGTAATAACGGCAAATCAGACGACAGCAAAAATATTTACTTTATAGAGTACACATATTTGTGTAATTTCCTAATAGTCACATACTCAATCATCGCATTATAGTTGCATCTTTCGTCGAAAAGTGGAGAAAGAAATAGCCTTCCGGAAG
>JBIIRN010000030.1:0-14403 GCA_044341525.1 Sediminibacterium sp.
CAAAACCAGGGAACTGATTCTGACGCCGGGGATGGGTATGAACAGGAATCAGTTTTCATTCCGCGGCAGTGATACTTCCAACAAAAAAAATGCATTTGAATATGGAACTATTGGTGCAGTTTGGGGGAAGAATAAAAGACAGGGCTATTCCCGTTACAACAGCAGTGCCTTTGCCGTTTCTGTAACACAACTGGCCAATTATCAAAATCGGGAATCATTCAGGGGATTCAACAACTTCAGCTCTTTTACAGAACAATACCTGGAAGAACTGGTGCGAGACAGAGCAGATACCAATGCAGCATTAAGTAATTATATATTCGGATCTTCACTTGCTTTTCGCACTTTTCTAATCGATACTACCCGTGGACCCGGTGGTGTTGTATCGGGCTATCAGAGTCTGGTACCTATATCAACTGGCGTGAATCAATTCTATGATGCGGTTACGAGGGGAAGTTATAATGAGGTGGCAATTGGAACCGGGGGCAATGTGGAAGACCGACTCTATCTGGGGGCAAGTTTCACTTTTCCAATTATACGGTACAGTCGAGAATTGAATTATACCGAGCGAGATGCTACCAACAATCCAAACAATCAATTTAGTTTCTTTGAATACAAGGAACTATTTTCCTCGAATGGTTTTGGTATTGGTGCCAAACTTGGAATGATTTATAAACCGGCTGATATGTGGAGACTAGGTTTTGCATTGCATACCCCACAAGTGATTGGATTTCGAGACAGAATCAGAAGTTCCATTACTGCCAATACAGAATCTTATGCAGGACAGCGAACTGAAACCAGTGACCGGCTAAACAGTGGTGATGCAGGGATTCGTGATTATACTATGATCACCCCTTGGAGGGCAATTGTCAGTTTAAGCCATGTTTTCCGTGAAATCAATGATACTCGTCTGCAACGTGGTTTTATTAGTGCCGATCTGGAATTTGTAAATTACAGAGCTGCCCGTTTCTATGGCGGTGAATTCGTTTCTGAACAACAGGATGCCTATTACCGATTCCTGAATGAAACAGTAAGGGATATTTACAGGGGTAATATCAACGCTCGCTTAGGGGGTGAATTAAAACTCAACACCTTCATGCTCAGACTCGGGGGCGCTTACTATGGAAGCCCTTATAATAATGATTTCAACGCCGGCAGATTGGTAGCAAGTGGTGGTATCGGATACCGCAACAAAGGGATGTTCATCGACCTCACTTATGCGCACACATTCAACCGGGATGTAAGATTCCCTTACTTGCTCAATGATAAGCCCAACACATTTGCAGAGCAAACCGGCAGTATAGGCAGGTTGCTGGCAACAGTAGGCTTTAAGTTTTAAGAATGGTTGCTCACCATAAGTGACCGGGAAAGAAATGCTGATTCCTCAGCAATGCCGAAGTATCGTTTCGATGGGAGATTGATTGGCGGAGAGTTGAATAAATCCGGGCTGCCTTCTCCACCAGGTCATCTGGCGCCGGGCATAGTGCCAGGTATTGATTCTAATTTTCTGTATCGCCTCTTCCATTGAATGGGTCCCATCGAGGTAATCAAATAATTCCTGGTAACCGACAGTTTGTAAGGCGGGCAAATGACGAAAGGGGATCAATGTTTTGACTTCCTCCAGCCAACCGGCAGCCAGCATTGCATCAATTCTTTGGTCAATCCTTTTTCTAAGCACATCTGTTGGGTGGGTCAGACAGAAGGGAAGTATCCGAAACGGACGCTCGACCTGTGCAGATTTTCGATAATGCAAAATCGATTGACCCGTTGATGTTACAACTTCCAATGCCCGCTGGAGTCGACGGGGGTTTTGTTGTTCTGCCTGTTTCCAGAATTCAGGGTCGAGTTCCTGTATTTGAGTTTGCAGCCAGATAAGACCCTTCTCTTCATATTCCTTTTGAATACGCTCTCGCATTTCGGCCGAGACGGGGGGAATAGGATCCAATCCTTCCATAAATGCTTTGATGTAAAGTCCGGTCCCGCCGGTCATTACCACGAAATTGCTTTTTTGAAATAATTGATCTGTTATCGCCAATGCCACTTGCTCAAAACTTATCGCATTGATCTGATCATGGAGGGAGTGGCTAGCAATGAAATGATGTTTTACACGCTGCAATTCTTCCGGGGAGGGTCGGGCTACTCCAATGCTAAGTTCCCGATAGCATTGGCGGGAATCGGCTGAAATAATTTCTCCCCCCAGTTGTTCAGCCAGTTGTACAGAGAGGGCAGTTTTTCCAACTGCTGTTGGCCCTGCAATAATAATGACCGTAGGTGATTGATTCAACGCCTGAAATTAAAAAAGATAGTGCTCGGCTACAATTCTTCGTTGCTGCTAAATTCGTCGGTATCATCTGCCAGATCTGCGTCATCGGTTGTTTCATCCTCCTCCCCTTCACTACCAAATCCTTCTGCAGTTTGTGAGAGATCATATTTCTCTTCGATATCGGCAAACTTATTCCCCAGTAGACTTTTGGTGCCATATTGTTGTGGGCCAATACCTTCGGTTCGGGTAATGGCGGGATAAGTCAAACGATTATTAACCTCTTTACTAACGTTGATCAGTTCGATTAAAAAAAACCAGTGCTTATTGAAATCATATTCATAAACAAATTTCTGGCTGGTATCTTTAATTTCAGAACCGATGGTCACCTCCTTCATCATCAGAGGTTCAGCTCGGTATTCTTTTTCATATCGTTCGAGACTGATTTCGCGTCCTCGGGCCCAGTTATCATTACTTCTGTAGAAAGTAGCTGCATGCAACTGATCAAATTCGAAAGATTTGAGAATCGCCAGGTGCAATTCATAAAAAGGCTGTTGGTGCATTATAACGATGTCCCGATACACGGTATCGTCTTCTTCCAGATAAACACGAAACTTTAAAACTGCCATGTAAATAAACGTTCTATGTTTGTAACCTTGTAAAAGTACTCATTTTCCCGGCGTCAACTGAAGTTCTTTGCCTTTTTCCTGCATGAAAAGAAATGCTGCTTCATATTCATTGGGAATGACTCCATCGAGAATGGCTTCGCGTATAGCATCTTTGATAATACCTACCTGTTTGCCGGGGGGTATCCGGAAGTATTCCATTATCATTTCTCCGGTCACCGGTGGTTGCCAGTTGCGGAGTCGGTCTGTTTCTTCAACCTCCTGCATCCGCTTCCGCACCCATTCAAAGTTGCGCAAATACCGCTTCACTTTCATTTTATTTTTACTGGTGATATCGGCTTCACACAATAACATCAGGCTGTCAATATCTTCGCCGGCATCAAACAGCAGGCGGCGAACTGCGCTATCCGTAATATTTTCTTTTGTCAAACTAATCGGACGAAGGTGAAGCAATACCAGTTTCTGTACCCATCTCATTTTTTCATTCATGGGTAATTTAAGTCGGTTGAATATCTTGGGAACCATGCGAGCCCCTACTACTTCATGTCCGTGAAAAGTGAACCCATGTCCGGGCTCAAATTGTTTTGTAGCGGGCTTACCTATGTCGTGTAAAAGGGCTGCCCAACGCAGCCAGAGATCATCTGAAACGGCTGCTACATTATCCAATACCTGTAAAGTATGATGAAAGTTATCTTTGTGCCCCATACCATCAATGTATTCTGCCCCTTGCAAATCGCAAACCTGGGGGAAGATTAGCTGCAATAGTTGACTATCCATTAGTAACTGCCATCCAATCGAAGGCTTTTTACAACGCATGATTTTATTGAGTTCATCTGTAATCCGTTCTTGAGAAACGATGCGAATACGATGGGCTTGCGATTGAATGGCCTGAAAGGTTTCAGGGATAATGGTGAACTCCAGTTGAGTCGCAAACCGGATGGCTCGCATCATTCGAAGTGGATCATCTGCAAAAGTTTGTTCGGGTGGCAAAGGAGTTCTGATGATGCGTTTTTCCAGGTCGGCTAAACCACCAAAGGGGTCAACCAGTTCACCATAATTGGCTTCATTGAGTGAGATCGCCATGGCATTGATAGTGAAGTCGCGCCGGTTTTGATCATCTTCAATGGTACCTGCTTCGACAGCCGGCTTCCTGCTATCTTGCCGATAGCTTTCTTTTCTTGCCCCTACAAATTCAATTTCCAGTCCGGGTAATTTTATTTGAGCAGTACCGAAATTTTTAAATACTGCCAGTGGAGGTTTGGGATGAAAGGAATCAGCCACTGCTTTAGCCAACAGTATCCCATCCCCGAGACAAACGATATCAGCATCATCTACCGGCCGGCCCATGATTTTATCACGAACAAAACCGCCAATCAGGTAGCAGGGGAAACCTAATTCGGCAGCCCGAAGTGCCACAACTGATAACAGTTTACTTTCTTGAGGTGTACAATGGATATACATGCACGGCAAAGGTACAACTGTTTCAGTTTTTGGCTGGCAAAACAAGAAGAAGCTGTTCAGTGGTGATAGTGGTCGCGCAACGAAAATGCTTTTCCGGACAGGCAATTTTACCATGAAGTCCGCAGGGTCGACAGGATAGCTTTTCTTTTGTTTCTATCAGATGACTGTTATCAGAGAGTGGACCAAAACCAAAAGCGGGAAGGGTTGAGCAGTAAACAGCTGTAACGGGTGCATTCATAGCAGAAGCAAAGTGCAGGGGAGCCGAGTCATTGACATAATTCATAACTGCTCCTTCCTGAAGGGCCGCAGAGGAGAGAAAATCAAGTACACCACATAAATTAGTCACACCGGAACGAGCACTTTCTTTGATGAGCTGATCACAAAGTTTTCTATCTCCCGGTCCACCCAGCAAATAAACTGAGTAAGTGGCAGGTATTTGTTTCATCAAATCTGCCCACTGATGTGCAGGAAACTGCTTGGTAAACCATACAGAGGCGGGTGCTATGCATATATAGGGACCAGCAGTAAGGTTTGAAATCTTTTCCCGGTTGGCATCGGTCGGATAAAGCCGCGGGCGAGCAGGCGCTTCATTGGTGAAGTGAGCAATGAGTCGTTGGTTTCTTTCTGTTTCATGGATCGCATTTTCTGAACTTCCAATCAGGTGTTGAATTTTTTTGGAAAAGAAGCGAGAGAATGGATTTTTATCAAATCCAATGGTTTCACGGGCACCTGAAAGAGCAGTGAGTAACCCGGTAGCGGCAAAACGTTGTACATTGATTACCCGGTCGTAATGTTCCTGACGGATGGCACGAATCAGGCGAAAGAGTTCCGTGTATTTATTTTTTCCTTTGTTCCATACCCATACTTTGGTAACATAGGGATGCCCTGCCCAAAGACTTTCATTGCCTTTTCGAACCAACCAGTGGATTTCGGTATTGGAATCGGTGTCATGTATCTTTTCCTGCAAAGCAGTGGCCAGTACTGCATCACCAATGAAGGCGGTCTGTATGATAAGTACTTTAGGCATGGAACAAATGTACTGCAAGCCATTGCGAATACATTCACATCATAAAAAAATAATCCCGTTAATTGCTTAAGGTCGGAGGATGGTGTAGCTACCGTCATTTTCCCACTTAATTATGGAGGAAGGTCGTCCGGGGTTGGGATCATCCCGCCGGTAATGGACTACATAATCTACTCCTCTGATAATAAGTGCATCGATGTCTTGAAAACATCCCGGAGCCGGATAGCCACTTATGTTGGCGGAAGTTCCAACGAGTGGCTTTCTGAAGCGTTTAATCAGTTGTCTGCAAAAGGGATCGCGACAGATCCTGATACCTATCGAACCATTTTCCGCCAGCAGATTATCTGCCAATCCGACCGCCTGCTCATAAATGATGGTGGTTGGCTGGTGAACTCCTTTGATATAATCAAATACCTGCAGATCAGTTTGTGTAACATAAGAAAGTATATCTTTTTCTTCTGCCACCAATACGACCATGGCTTTGTGATTTTCCCTTTTTTTTAATTGATAAATTCGCTCCACTGCAACTGCATTGGTGGCATCACATCCAATCCCCCAAACAGTATCGGTAGGATACAGGATTAATCCGCCCGATTTTAGCACCTGCAAGCAGGGTTCAAT
This sequence comes from Sediminibacterium sp., assembly GCA_044341525.1. Lineage (GTDB taxonomy): Bacteria > Bacteroidota > Bacteroidia > Chitinophagales > Chitinophagaceae > Sediminibacterium. The sequence continues at coordinate 5,990 of JBIIRN010000030.1, forward strand.
GTCATATTCAAAAATGTGACTCATATCTCTTGGGAAAATTACGTTTTAGTCCCCAAATATGCGGTACAAATAAATCTCATTGTATGTTTGCAAAAAATTGATGGTATGGAATGGCAGGAATTGATAGCAGCAGCTTGGTCAGATCGTAATTTATTGAAAGAGAATCGTTATTCAGATGCGGTTCGGGCGGTCATTGAGGAAATAGATAAGGGAAGATTGCGCGTAGCGGAACCGATACAAGATGGATGGCGGGTGAATGAATGGGTAAAGCAAGCCATCCTGCTCTATTTTGGCATACAACCCATGCAGACCTGGGAAATGGCTCCTTTTGAATTTTACGATAAGATGTTACTCAAGCAGGGTTATCGGGAACTGGGCGTGAGAGCAGTTCCACCGGCTACAGCCAGGTATGGAAGTTATATTGCCCCCGGGGTAATATTGATGCCTTCTTATGTGAATATCGGTGCTTATGTGGATGAAGGTTCCATGGTAGATACCTGGGCCACGGTGGGGAGCTGTGCCCAAATTGGTAAAAATGTACACCTCAGCGGAGGAGTTGGAATTGGTGGGGTGCTGGAACCGCTGCAGGCGAGTCCGGTCATTATTGAAGAGGGTTGTTTCATTGGCAGCCGCTGTATTGTGGTAGAAGGAGTTCGGGTAGAAAAGGAAGCGGTGCTGGGTGCCAATGTCGTTCTGACGCAATCAACCCGTATCATTGATGTAACCGGAAAGGATGCTGTAGAATATCGGGGAAGGGTTCCTGCCAGAAGTGTGGTGATTCCGGGCAGCATCAATAAATCATTTCCCGCAGGTCAATATGGGGTGAGTTGTGCGTTGATTATCGGACAAAGAAAACCAAGTACCGATCTTAAGACCAGTCTCAATGATGCGTTGAGGGATTTTAATGTCAGTGTTTAAACCACTACTTGCCAGAAAGGTAGAAATCAAGCCCGCTTCGCAGATATTTCCCTGATAATCTCGGGAATACAGAGAAAATCAGTGGATTTATCCAGATAATAATCGGCCCCTAATTCCAAACAAGTGTCTCTGAACAATCTTTCTTTCTGGTTGGTCAGCATTACAACTATGGGCTGGGGTTGATCGCTGGAACGGATTTTACGCAGCATATCAATACCGCTGGTTCCGGGCATATTTACATCCAAAACCACCAATTCGGGTCGATTAGATTCTAACAGGGAGAAAGCTTCATCAGCTGTATCCGCTGTATCGACCTTGTTCACGCTGGGAACAATAGACAGAAACATTTTCATTTTCTGGAGGATGAGCTTCACATCATCTACCAGCAGCACATTGAGCGAATTGGTTTTCATAGGCATTTTTTTTAGAAAGATCTGGTTGGGATCCTTCCGGGTTATTGGATATTCCGGTAGGTGGCCGGAGGGTTGCCCATCGCTTAGGCAACATTTCAATGGATTTTAAAACGGGATATCAAATTTCCGTTTCGGATATTGTATAACAAAGGAACGAAACTGATATCCTGCTGTCGATAGAAGTATTGGGGCTTTTTGTGTCGGAAAAAACGGAGGGTTGTCGTTAATCCACTACAAAGCAGGAAGGGGAACCCTCATCAGATGATGCTATTCAGGATGGCGTATTTCACCAGATCGGCGTTGGTCTTCATGTTCATTTTCTCCAGGATGCGACCTCGGTAGGTGCTGATGGTATTCACATTTAGACTCAACTGTTCGCCAATTGATGAGATACTTTGACCCATCACGATCATTTTAAATACCTCAAACTCTCTGTCAGAGAGCATTTCATGGGGAAGAGAACTGCTGTTTTCTTCGATAGAGCCAGCCAGTACTTCAGCCACTTCGCTGGTGATATATTTTCTGCCGGAGAGAATTTGCTTGACTGCCTTCACCAGTTCAAAAGGAGCGCTTTCCTTGGTGAGGTAACCGGAAGCTCCGGAGCGAAGTGAACGAACGGCATATTGCTCTGGGGCATGCATGGAAAGAATCAAAACAGGTGTCTGAGGTGCGTGTTCTTTGATCTGTTTCAGAATTTCAATACCTGAATGTCCGGGCATGCTAATGTCTGAGATAATAATATCCCATTGGTGCATCAGGGCATTTTTCAACAGATCGGCTGAATCAGGAACATCGGTGATTTCAGCAAAAGGAAATGCTTCTGCGAGGATTTTTCGCAGGCCTTCCCTTATTAAAGTGTGGTCATCAGCAATTAAAATTCTCATAACCGAAGATGATAAATGAATAATTTTTTCAATTCCGGTGAATTATACTCCACCAATTAACCGTATAATTACGGTGCAATTAGGAGTAATTTTGTAGTAATTTTACTATTCTTTTGTAAAGATAATCCATATTTTATTAAATAATATATATTATTAGTTAATTTTCAATATAATTTAAATTTTTTAATTAAATATCAAACCCATGTCTTTATCTCAACATCCGGTACACGCATTTTTAGAAAGGTTGTCGAAAGAACCACAGATAGATATCCGTTTTGATTTTGAGGACCAGGAAACCTGGTCTGCAATCACAGAATTTGATGAGGATGATAACCAAACTTCCTTGCGATACTTTGGGGCAGATCGTTATGCCTGGGTTGAAGGGGCCTACGATGATACTGACGACTTTGTGGAAGAAACCCAGTGGCTGGATCAGGAGGTAATAGCAAGTCTGCCGGAGGGCTGCCGGATACTATTGATGAAAGTAAGAGATGATGAAAAAGGAATGCGTCTCGCGGGTCACTTCCTCTTAAAACAGAAAGGGTAGCCACCTTTCGGTCTGCTACCCTTTTTTATTCATTATAGCAGTTGTTTATAAAAGGACTTTCACCTTTCTGGTAATATCTGCCAGTTCAGCTTCCATTACGCTGATTCCTTTTTCTTCACTTTTACTCAATGGTTCTGTCTGTGTACAAACATTCACATACAAATCACAGAGACGACGGCGGAATTTGAATTCATCGAAGAAAATCGTCTTGCGGTTCAATTCCAGTATTTCCTTGCGCAGATCATTCATGGCTTTCAACTTTTGCTGAACGTCGGCCTTGGTGGTATCGCCGGTGGCTACCTGTGCTAACTTTTTATCCAGCGTATCAACGAGATAATACAGGTCTTCCTCAGCTTTGTAAAGGCGCATAGATTGATCATACAATTGTTGCAAACCGGCGGCAGTAAAACCGGCCGCATCGTTGGGCTGCACGGTAATCCATTGTTCGAATTCTTTTTTATTATGGGTCATTACCACGCGGTATTTACCGGCAGGAACACGCGGTGAGATTACTGAAGCGAATAATACAGTACTTCCGGCGATGAAGCCACCCTTGGCTACCTTGGGCGGATTGATGGTGAGGTCCCAACTAACCCTATTCAATCCTTTGATACCTGTTCCATTAAAGTCTTTAATCTTTTTACCTTTCTCATCATACACAGCAAACCGAACAGCATCTGTACTTCTATCTTTGAGGAAGTAATAAAATTCAGGTTGCACTCCTTTCGTACCTGCTACCCAGCCATTGATATTAGAGGGAGGTTGCGGGTAGCTACCCTGTAACTGGTATTTGTATACATCGGGCATAAAGAACCGGATTTCACTGTTCAAATCAGTTTTAGCGAGCTCACGGAGTGGTTGCAAATTATCGATGATGTAAATACCACGTCCATGCGTTGCTACTACCAGATCATTGGTTACACGGTTGATTTGCAAATCACGCACCGGGGTGTACCAGGGTAAATTCTGGTACTTGCTTCTCATCCAGTTCTTGCCTCCATCCAGTGAGATGAATAAACCCATTTCGGTTCCCAAAAAGAGTAGGTTAGAGTTCCCTGGATCTTCCAGTATGATGTGAGCAAATCCGCTGAACTCAGTTGATTCAAATCTTTTCCAGGTATTTCCACCATCATCACTCATCACTGCATAGGTATTATGATCTCCATACATGTGATTGTCGAGCGTAACCAGAACCCGGTCTTTTTTTGTTGCTGAGAAAGCAATGCTGCTAATCCATGTATTTGCCGGTATGCCGGTAAGTGCGATGGACTTATCCTTGCGTGTCCAGGTTTTACCTCCGTCGGTAGTCAATTGTAAGTGGCCATCATCGGTTCCTGCCCAAATGATGTTTTCATTATCAGGGCGCTGAGCAATGGTGAAAATGGTGCAATGGTTTTCAGCACTGGTATTATCACCGGTAATACCTCCGCTACTTTCCGATTGCTTTAATTTGAGCGAATCATTGGAAGTTAAATCAGGAGAAATTCTTTCCCAGGATCTACCTTCATCTCTTGAGCGATAGAGATACTGAGACCCTGTATACAGATTGTAAAGAGGTTTACCAACAGCAGATTTTTTAGAGGAAGACCCGATTACAATGGGGGTATTCCAGTTCCAGCGGGGCTCTGCATCTCCTTGTTGTTTCTTAGGGCGAATGCCGGTGCTTAATCCGGTGGACAGGTCAATTCGATTCATTTCTCCGCCCTGACTTTCTGCAAAAAAGACGTTGGGGTTAAGCGGACTCACCTGAACCCAAAATCCATCGCCGCCACCGATCACCTGCCAGTCAGTTGCAGCAATTCCTCCCGGCTTTACAGCGGGTGCAATCCAGCTATTGTTGTCTTGCAAGCCACCAAAAACGCGATAGTTGCTTCTTTGATCAATCCCCACATGATAGAATTGACCAACAGGAAGATTATTTAGAAAGCTCCAGCTGATGCCACGATTATAACTCACATAGACACCACCATCTGTTCCCAGAAAAAGTTGATCTGTTTGCAGTGGGTTCACCCACAAAGCATGGTGGTCGGCATGCGGCTCTACACCACCTGATAAAGTACCACTCCAGGAATAACCGCCATCATCTGAATATTCAAATGCAAAAGAAGGACGATATACTCGTTTAGGATCTTTGGGGTCATGAACCAGTGTACTGAAATAGAAAGGACGAGCTGTAATGTTCTCGGTAACGCTTAATTTTTTCCATGTTTCACCGAGGTCATTAGAAATATATAATCCGGGATTGGCAGCTTCAACAATTGCCAATACCTGATTGGGTTGTGCCGGATTAAGAGAGATAACTATTCTACCCAATATACCATCCGGCAGTCCATTAGTGAGTTTGCGCCAGGATTTACCACCATCTTCTGATTTGAAGAGTCCGCTTCCGGTTCCACCTGAGCTGAAAGCATAAGGTTTTCTTCTGAACTGCCAACTGGAAGCCAATAAAATATTGGTTTGTTGGGGATGAATGGCTATGTCAGCGCATCCGGTTTGATTGTTGACAAACCAAATTTTCTGCCAGGTTTTACCGGCATCCGTTGATTTATACAAACCACGGTGAGGAGAATCGTGCCAGAGGGGTCCCGGTGCGGAAACATACACTGTTTTCTTGTCTGCGGGATCAATAAGAATTTTACTGATGTGTTCTGTACTATCGAGTCCCAGTTTTTGCCAGTTGCTGCCACCGTCTGTAGTCTTATACAATCCTACACCAATCGATACCGAATTGCGCATATTGCTTTCACCTGTACCTGCATACACTACTTTACCGTTTCCCGGTTCGATGGCAAGAGCTCCGATGGATTGACAATATTTGTCGAATATGGGGGCAAATGATTGGCCACCATTCTGGCTTTTCCAGATTCCGCCACCGGCGGTACCCACATAAAGATTGACTTGTTTATCGACAGTAATCCCCTCAATGGCGGTGATTCGACCACTCATGGTAGATGGACCGAGGGCGCGGGCAGACATTACCTGAAAAAAGGATGAATTAACATTGGTCTGTGCTCCGGCTTCTATCAATACCGGCAATAGACATAGGGCTGAAAGTAATAATCTTTTCATACGAATGATTGAAAGTGGAATGAAAAAAACCGGCTACCACTTGGTAGCCGGCGAAAAGTATAAACTGATTAGTTTCCTTTGAACAAGGATTCGTCAATAACAGGGTTAACTGATATCTTTTTAGATACCATCATCATGGGTCCTGTTTCCTGCTTAAAAGCCATTTTAATTCCGTTTTCCAGGGTCTGATAATCGAGGAATTTAACTTCCTGCTTTACTTCCTGACCATTTACTTTAATGGTATTTTCAGTTTTGTAGATCAGGTAAGTTTTGGTATCAATAAAATGAACTTTCTCATTTCCCTGCTTTGTCGTGAGTTTAAGTTTGAAATATTCATTTCCATCTGCCTCATCCTTACCCAGCAATTCTACTGAATGACCCTTTTCCTTGTAATCAATTAGTTGATCCTGAATTTCCAATCCGTCTACCTTTGACTTAAGATCTTCCTCTGCCATGGGCTGCAATGCAGATTGACCTTGTAAGCCGTTCATTGACCAGCCGGCAGTGGGGGTTACAATTTCAATGATCTTCATACCCTGAAACTCAGCATCGGTTCGATTTCCTTTGTTGTTTATGGCATTCATTGTAAAAGGAATGGATACCCCCTGCACCTCGATTTGACCTTCGACGCGCAGACTAGTCAGACTGGTCCACTTAGCTTTACCGCCAATGGCATCAATGTACTTGGCAATCACCTCATCGGCAGTCTGAGAGAAAGCAGAGGTGATAGAAACCAGCAGTATTCCTGCTACGATAAGAACCTTTTTCATAGTTGTTTTTTTTGATGTTAGTAGGTGAATTGGCTTACTTATTACAAAATTGATTCGAAAAGTAATTACATTTTGAAAATAGGTACGGGCGGCAACAGGAAAGTATGAATGGAAACCCGCCACATAGGTTGCCTACAGTTGAACAATGCCATTCTTAATGGCGAACATAACCATCCCTACCCTACTGGTAACATTTAACTTCTTGAATAACTCAGCCCGGTAACCATCGATGGTTTTTTCACTCTTGAACATTTCTGCAGCAATTTCCTGGTAAGTTTTTTCACTACAGGATAAACGCAGGAAAGTCAATTCGTTTTCAGATAATTTTTGCAGGGTATTGATTTGATCATTCTCATCGACAATCCGGTTGATGGAATGAATCACTTTTCTGGATACGAGTTCATTGTAGAAAAATCCAACAGTAAGTAATTCAGAAAATGCCAACTTGAGTTCAGCCAGGTCAGCATCTTTGACAATGTACCCTTTGGCACCACTACGGATCATTTTGATAATGGCAGTCTCTGCATCCATAGTACTCAAAGCCAATACCTTTATTTCGGGGTAATTTTTTTTCAACCATTCGCAAGTGGCATACCCATCCATTTCCGGCATAGATATATCCATTAGAACGATCTCTGGTAAATGATTGGGATCTAACTGACTGATAAAAGCTTTTCCATTGGATGCCTCAAGCATCACTTCGTATTGGGGAAAATGATTAATCAAGGAAATGAGGCCTTGTCTGAACAGGTTATGATCATCTACGACTGCGATCTGATGTTTATCAGGCATAGGGCACATTGATTATAATTTGTGTTTCACCTTCTGTATTAATCGTAAATGTACCACCAATTATTGATAAACGACGCAGAACCAAGGCTTGTTCATCCAGAAATTCTTTTTCTGATTCCTCGTTCCATTTATTCTGGTTATCGGGCCTGTAAATAATGACCTGCCAGTTATAATCATAAAAACAAACCTTTAAGGTGATTTTCGAAAAACCATCATGTTGTGTAAGTCTGTTTAAGAAATATTGTACGGCCCTGAAAATAACTAAATGCTGGGTTTCAGTCACCGGTAAAGGGTTCCCTTCGATCAATACATTTACCTGGCAATTGGCAGATTCATTCAGGCGGGCTGCTTCATGTTCGAGGGAGGAGATCAATCCCAATGAAATCAATTTCCGGTTACTCAGTCCTTTGGCAATTTCACGCAGATCTTCCAAAGCCATGCTTATGTTCTTTTTAGCTTCCTCCAACAAATGATTTTTCTTCTCATTGCCCTCGGAAAGTAGATTCAACTGAACTTTCACCAGACTCAGGATCTGTCCAACATTATCATGCACCTCCTTACTGATAGCAGAAAACGTTAGGTCCTGTATTTCAAGTTGAACCCTTAACATGTCTTTGGCAATGATCAGCTCTTTTTTGGATTTTAATGACTGATAATATAAATAAATAGCTGCAAAGACAGCGATTGCCAACATAAAAAGTATCAACTGAAGCCACCAATATATTTGAAGGGTACTAATCAGGTAATCGCTATAAAAAAATCGAAAAAATAAAGTTGACATGTGGAGTTACCAGGTGGATAATGTTATTGAAACATAGAATTTAAATATGCCCATTCATATAAAAATAATAATATACTCTCTATTAAATTAAAAAATTAAATTATAATAAATATATTAAATACAAATAAATGTTAGTTTAAATGAGTCGATCTATCTCTCCGAACTCAATTCTTTTGTTTAGTAATCTTATTCAAAAATGAAAAAAAATGTTAACTAAAAAAAACAGGAAAAACCCTCCTT
>JBIIRN010000031.1:0-14285 GCA_044341525.1 Sediminibacterium sp.
GCCGTCGGTTGTTCAAATGTAAAATCCAGGCAACTCCCTTTAGCGAAACCTTTCTTGAAGAGAAAAAAAAGGAATTGCTCCAGCAACAATCCTTCCGCCCGGAAGACCTTCCCTATATTTGTTTCACCGGGGAAGCTACCAATACGCTCTATCAAATGAAAGACGAAAGAATACAGGTACTATTCAAGGACGGAAGTATTCAGGATATCTCCCGAATTGACAATGCCTTGATTCAGGAAAATCTTTCCACCCCCGTTAAAAAATTTTACATTTGTACGCTTAGCTGATAATAGCCGTACCGTTACAGCTAAGTACCCCAGCTAATTATTCATCCTAATCCATTCTTGGTATGCAATTTTCTGCAGCACAGATTGCCCTCCTGGTTCAAGGAAAGGTAGAAGGTGACCCACAGGTGATGGTAAAAAGCTTTGGTAAAATTGAAGAAGCGGTAGCCGGTCAACTCTCCTTCCTGGCTAATCCCAAGTACGAACAATATCTGTATACTACCGGCGCCTCAGTGATATTATTGAACGAACAGCTAAACCTCCAACAACCAATCAATGCTACCCTGATTCGTGTGCCGGATGCCTACAGTGCTTTTGCCTCTCTCCTGAAAAAATACCAGGAGTTGACTACCGCCTCCCTGGAGGGTATCCAGCAACCCAGTTATATCAGCAGCAGCGCACAACTGGGAACCGGAAATTATATTGGCGCATTCGCTCATATTGGCGATGAAGTAATTATCGGTAACCAGGTAAAAATTTTTCCGGGCGTTTTTATTGGGAAAAATGTGGTGATTGGAGACCATGTAATCATTCACCCGGGGGTAGTTATTTATCATGGTTGCATCATCGGAAACCGCGTAACCATCCACGCCGGAACCGTAATTGGCAGCGATGGTTTTGGTTTTGCACCCCAAAGCGATGGCACCCTGAGTAAAGTGCCCCAGATTGGCAATGTGGTAATTGAAGATGAAGTTGAAATTGGTGCCAACACCACCATTGATCGGGCTACCATCGGCTCCACCAGAATTGCAAAAGGAGTAAAACTGGATAACCTGATTCAAATCGCCCACAATGTGGAAATAGGAGAAAACACAGTAATTGCTGCCCAAACCGGATTAAGTGGCAGCATTAAAGTAGGAAGACAAGTGATGATCGGCGGACAGGTGGGTGCTGTAGGTCATATCCAAATTGCAGATAACACAAAAATTGGAGCCAGAGCCGGCATCACCAAAAGTCTCAAAGTTCCAAACAAAACCTACACCGGTTTTCCGGCAGAAGAATTTAGCTCAGACATGAGAAAACAGGCACATATCAAACAAATCCCCGACTTGCAAAAACGGGTGGCAGAACTGGAAAAACAACTCAGTGAGTTGCTGAACAAGGGCTTAAAACCCTGATTTGCCCTAAAATACCGCCTTTAATCGTACTTTTGACAGCGTTTTGCCTGATTTAACCTGTAATTGCTTGCGCCCAATAAAATTAATGAAAGGTTAATATGGTAGAAATATTATATGTATGAACCATCAGTTTAATCCGGACAAGCAACACACATTGTCCCAACCCATCCATATCAGCGGTACCGGCTTACACACCGGCATCCTGGTTGATATGACGTTGAAACCTGCCCATCCCGGTTTTGGTATTCAATTCCAGCGCGTTGACCTACCCAACCAACCGATTATAAAAGCTGATTGTGATTTGGTAACCGACACCAGTCGGGGTACCACCCTTCAGGTTGGCGATGCCAAAGTAAGCACGGTTGAACATATCCTCGCCTCCTTGGTAGGAATGGGAATTGACAATGCGCTGATTGAATTGAATGGACCTGAGGTTCCGATAATGGACGGTAGTTCAGCTCCGTTCATTGCACAGATTGAAACTGCCGGTGTTGAAGAGCAGGATGCCGCCAAAGCCTGGTACAGTCTCGATGAAAACATCTATCATTATGATGACGAGAAACGCGTGGAAATGGTTGCCCTTCCTGCACTCGATTACCAATTAACCACACTGATAGATTTTAATAGTCCCGTTCTCGGCACCCAACATGCCGGTTTAAAAACCATTAAAGACTTCAAATCAGAGATAGCTCCCTGTCGTACTTTCTGCTTCCTGCATGAACTGGAAATGCTATTAGACAATGACCTGATCAAAGGGGGTGATATCAATAACGCAATTGTGGTAGTCGACAAAACGGTATCAGATGCTGAGATGTCAAGACTTGCAAAAATCTTTAACCGTGATAAAATAGAAGTAAAGAGCGAAGGATATCTCAACAACCTGGAACTCCGCTTCCCGAATGAGCCTGCTCGTCATAAATTACTCGATGTAATCGGTGACCTCGCCCTGATTGGTTATCCGATCAAGGCCCGGATCATCGCCAACCGGCCCGGCCATAGCACTAACATCGAGTTTGCCAAAAAAATCAAGCATTACATCCGTAAAAACAAGCACGTTAAAAATGTACCGGTATATGACCCTGCTCTACCGCCGGTCTATACACTTGATCAGATAGAAAAAACTTTACCCCACCGTCATCCCTTCCTATTCGTAGATAAGATTGTTGAACTCAGCGATACCCATATTGTCGGCATCAAGAATGTCACCTTCAATGAGTGGTTCTTCCCCGGTCACTTTCCGGGTAACCCGGTTATGCCGGGTGTTCTGCAAATCGAAGCATTGGCACAAACCGGTGGTATCCTCTGTATCAATTCCATGCCGGAAGGAAAATATGATACCTATTTCCTGAAAATAGACAATTGTAAATTCAAACAAATGGTTCGCCCGGGAGATACCATGGTTTTGAAACTGGAAATGACCGGACCCATCCGCCGGGGCATATGCGAAATGAGGGGAACTGTTTTCGTTGGCGGGAAGATAGCCACCGAAGCTGACCTGGTGGCACAAATCATTAAACGTAACTGATATCCTATCATACCCTAACCGCTGCTCATGACACATCCTTATACCTATATTGATCCCAATGCATCGGTTGCACCGAACGTGAAAATCGACCCATTCACCGTGATACACGGAGATGTGAAAATCGGCGAAGGAACCTGGATTGGCAGCAATGTGACCATCATGGAAGGCACCCGCATCGGCAAAAACTGTCGCATATTTCCGGGAGCAGTATTAGGTGCCATTCCGCAGGATTTGAAATACAACGGAGAAAAAACAACCGCTGAGATTGGTGATAATACCACCATTCGCGAATTTGTTACCATCAACCGGGGCACCACCGACCGTGGAAAAACAGTCGTAGGAAATAATTGCCTGATCATGGCTTATAGTCATATCGCTCATGACTGCATCATCGGTAACAACAGTATACTCAGCAACAGCGTTCAGGTAGCCGGTCACGTAACCATTGGTGACTGGGCCGTAGTAGGAGGCGTCAGTGCCGTTCACCAGTTTGTGCAAATCGGACAGCATGCTTTCGTGGCCGGAGGAAGTCTCGTCAGCAAAGACGTGCCTCCCTATATCAAGGCAGTTCGTAACCCCCTTAGCTACGGCGGAGTCAATAGTATCGGACTCAAAAGACGTGGATTTCCACTCCAGCAAATCAATCATATCTTAGACGTATATCGCACCATTTATAATAAAGGATTGAATACTTCCCAGGCGCTGGAATTCATTGAGGAAGAACTGCCGGCTACCGACGAGCGTGATGAAATTGTAACTTTTATCAGAGAAAGTGGCAGAGGTATCATCAAACGCTACGTGAAAGGTGCCACTGATGACGAATGATCCTCACAACCGCCCGGAATGACAATGACCATCTCCCCTTCTATTCCCTCTCTGTCAACTCACACCTGCTCTATCCATCTGACTGATGCAGGAAAAAAATTTAACCGGGAATGGATTTTCCGTCACCTCGATTATCATTTTGAAACTGGTAAATCTTATGCGATAACGGGCCCTAATGGCAGCGGAAAAAGTACCCTGCTGCAATGCATTGCCGGATCAACATTGCTCAGCGAGGGCACCATCAATTATATGAATAGCAGTGGAAATAAAATCAATGAAAGTCTTTTCTTTCATTCATTGTCCATGGCAGCACCTTATCTCGAACTGATCGAGGAAATGACTGCCCTGGAATTTTTGCATTTTCACCAACAATTCAAACCCTTGCTATCCGGAAACACCCCCCAAGAATTATTGCAGCTGGCACAGCTGGAGGGTGCAGCCCACAAACAAATCAGGTACTTCAGCAGTGGTATGAAACAAAGATTAAAGTTGATACAGGCATTCTATTCAGACGTACCGGTAATTCTTCTCGATGAACCCTGCACCAACCTCGACCGATCCGGATTTTCATTCTACCAGGACCTTTGTTATGGACCGGGAAAGAACCGGCTGACTATCATCGGTAGCAATGACCCAGCCGAAACAGATCACTGCAGCGGTCATATTCACCTGCCCGATCACCGATAACAATTGAAACTATCTCCTGCTGGCAATCAGCAAATTCAGATCTGTAAATTTCAAATCAAAATTTTCACTGATGTAAAAATCAGTGAGGGCACCGCGGAAAATATATACCCCTTCCCGCACATGCAACTGGTGCCAGATCATTTCTTCCAAGCCACCCTCATCACTGATCTCCAACAATAAAGGCATCAGCACATTACTAATGGCCTGACTGGCAGTGCGGGCAAAACCACTGGGTATATTGGGTACCCCATAATGTATCACACCATGTTTGATGCGAATCGGGTGCTCATAGCTGGTTAACTCACTTGTTTCAAAACAACCACCCCTGTCAATAGCCACATCTATAATAATACTACCCTCGCGCATGGCAGCTACCATGGCTTCCGTTACCACGACCGGTGCCCGACCTACTTCATTGCTTAAAGCCCCTACCGCTACTTCACAGGTTTTGAGTTGTTTGGCAAGAATCTTCGGTTCCAACACACTGGTCCATATCCTTTGACCTAAATTATTTTGCAATTGCTTCAAGCGATAGACATTGTTATCAAACACTTTGACTGAAGCCCCCAAAGCCAGTGCATTCCGCGTAGCGAATTCACCCACAATGCCTGCCCCAATGATCACCACCTTCGTGGGTGGAATACCACTGATACCCCCTAACAGAACACCCTTACCCTGGTTGAAACTACTCAGGTATTGTCCGGCAATCAGCATCACCGCACTCCCAGCAATCTCACTCATGCTGCGAACAATGGGATAGGTGCCACTTTCGTCCTTGAAATTTTCAAAACTGAGTGCAGTCACCCGCTTCTCCATCATCTGGGTTATCAACTCTTTCTTCAATGCAGAAAAGTGAACCGGCGAAATTATTGTCTGGTTCATCTGTATCAATGGCATGTCTTCTTCCACCGGCGGAGCACTCTTCACCAGAATGGGACAGCGAAAAACTTCTTGCCGATCATACACAATGGTGGCACCCGCCTCGGCATATTCACGGTCATAAAAATGACTGGACTCACCGGCTTTATGCTCCACGGTCACCTGATTGCCATTCATCACCAATACCCCTACTGCATCAGGTGTCAACGCAATGCGGTTCTCCTGAAAAGCAGTTTCCTTGGGAATACCAATGTGTAACTTAGTGCCCTGGGGTTTCACATCCAACATCTCCTCCTGGGGCTCATATTGAAAAGAAGCACGAACTGCAGATTTCGAAGCCATGAAAAAAAATTATTAGTGGAATCGTATAAATATAACTTATTTATTGCACAATGATAATCCCGGCAATCTATTTCGCCCAGCCCAAAATTACCGGGTGGTCAACTGCCGGGTTGAAGCATCAATAGTCGTGAGGTGCACATGAAAGGTGTCCTCCGGCAACAGATCTTCCGCCCGTTCGGGCCACTCAATCCAACACCGATCACCGCCTAAAATCCGATCTTCCACCCCTGCCTGAATCGCCTCCTCTCTGTCTCTTAACCGGTACCAATCCATATGACACAAGACCCCTCCCCCCGGCAAATGATACTCATTGATGATGGAAAAAGTCGGACTACCCGCATTTTCGCGGATACCTAGCCAAGCCAATAGTTTCAGAATCAATGTCGTCTTTCCGGCCCCCATCTCCCCATGTATGGCCCAAACCTGATACTTCTTCCCCTCTTCCCACAAAGAAGCCAACAGGTTGTCAATTTGTTCTAATCGGAAACTTACCTCCATAACCCAAAGATACAGTCATGCAGGAGTTTTAACGAAAGCAAACTGGCTTCTTTTAATAGCAGCTATTGGATTGTCGTAACTTTGCAAAGTATCCAAAAAGACCGGGATTAATATTATGCCATGGAAAAAGTGAACTGGAAAGTAGGCGGTATGAGCTGCACCAATTGCGCCCTCACCATTCAACAATATCTCGAAAAAAAAGGCCTCGATGAAGTACGTGTGAACTTCATCGGCGGTGAGGTAAGTTTTGATAACAATAAAAATATTTCTCCTTCAGAATTGGTCAGTGGCATACAATCCCTCGGCTATCAAGTACTGAACGGAGAGCAGCACATTAAAAAACAAGGAGGATTTCGTTTCACCAGTCACTTGCAACGTTTTCTCTTTTGTCTTGTTTTCACCCTGCCCCTGATGGTGCACATGATACCGGGAGTGCATATTCATTGGTTGATGAATCCGGTGGTTCAATGTCTGTTCACCCTCCCGGTTTTGGTTGTCGGCATGCAGTTTTTTGGGAAGAGTGCCTGGAATTCGCTCACGAAGGGCATTCCCAATATGAATGTACTCATCACCCTTGGCGCATTAGCTGCTTTTGGATACAGTCTTTATGGAACCCTCGCCGGGAAAGGGCCGGAATTTCAATTTTATGAAACAACCGCAACTATACTTACCCTGGTATTCCTGGGCTATTGGCTGGAAGATAAATCGGTGGAATCAACCCAACAAGCATTGAGAGAACTGGCGAAAGAAGAAAAGATCATGGCCAACATGATTGCTTTTGATGACCAGCACCAGGAACATATTTTTCCGGTGGAAAGCAGTCAGTTAAAAACAGGTGACTTACTGTTAATTAAATCCGGAGAAAAAGTTCCGGCAGATGCCAAGGTACTCTGGGGGGAAGCTGGAATAGATGAATCCCTGATCAGCGGAGAAAGCCTGCCCGTTCAAAAGAAAATGAATGATTTGCTGATTGGTGGTAGTGTGGTAGTGAATGGAACCTTGAAAGCTTATGTAACCGCAACCGGGAATGCAACAGTCTTATCGCAAATTTTGCGATTGGTGAAAGACGCTCAAACCAATAAACCTCCCATACAACTGCTGGCAGATAAGATCAGCGCTCTGTTTGTACCTCTCGTTATTGCGATTGCCTTGCTTACCTGGGCCCTCAATTTCTGGGTAGCCGAACTAAGCTTCGGCAATGCTTTGCTCAGAGGCATAGCGGTATTGGTTATTTCTTGTCCATGCGCCATGGGACTCGCCACCCCGGCTGCCGTCGCTGCAGGTTTGGGTAGAGCAGCCCGCAATGGTATCCTGGTAAAAAATGCTGCCAGCATGGAATTATTCCGACAGCTGCGACAAGTGGTTTTCGATAAAACGGGCACCCTTACCACCGGGGGCTTTGTCATCCGTCAATTCGAGGCGCGGGAAGAGGGATTTCGCCTGCTTTCCTCCAACCCGGAAATTCCATCCGATGAGGAAAGACAACTGCTGCTGAAAAAATGGGCCTACTCACTGGAAAAATATTCCAATCACCCACTGGCGCTGGCCATTACCCGCGAATGGAAAGGAAAAGATGAGCTGCGCTGGAATTCTATTGAAGAAATGAAGGGAATTGGGGTCAAAGGGATTGATAAAAATGGGGATGAATACATCGCCGGCTCTTATGAATTGGTGAAAGAACAGACCAGCGATGATACACACAACATCTATCTGACAAAAAATGGTGTTTGGGTGGGTTGGATCGATCTGGCAGATGAAGTTCGTCCGGAAGCGGCTGAAGTTATTCAGCAATTGAAAAAGAGTGGCTACCATACCATCCTGCTCAGTGGTGACCGTAACCTCAAATGTCAACAACTGGCAGAACAACTCGGCATTGATACCTGGTACGGCGAACAGAGTCCTGAACAAAAACTCAACCGCATTGCCGTGTTGAATGCTACAATGCCTACCGCCATGGTGGGTGATGGTATCAATGATGCGCCGGCATTGGCGAAAGCTACCATTGGCATATCTGTGGGTAACGCCGCACAAATAGCCATGCAAAGTGCCCATATTGTTCTGATGAATAACGGACTGAAAAATCTGCCTTTGGCATTGGGTATTGGGAAAGCCACTTATCAAACCATCCGTCAGAACCTTTTCTGGGCCTTTGCCTATAACATCATCGCCATACCCATGGCTTCCATCGGCATGCTGAGTCCGGCACTGAGTGCACTGGCTATGGGATTTAGTGATGTGGTACTCGGCATTAATTCCGTTCGGTTACTGACCCGAAAAATTGCGTAAGTTAAAGGAGTCAATTGACTGACCGCTGCCCATGAATACACCGCAAACCCTGCTCACCCAATTTTTTAATCACCGGGAATTCAGGCCCTCGCAACTGTCCATCATTGAATCTGTTTTATCAGGGAAAGATACCCTCGCTATTTTACCTACAGGTGGTGGAAAATCAATCTGCTTTCAGATTCCCGCACTGATGCTGCCCGGCATATGCATTGTGATCAGTCCCTTAATCGCCCTGATGAACGACCAGGTAGCCCGACTGCAAGAAAAAAAAATAGCGGCAGCATCCCTTCACAGCGGACAAACCCGGGAAGAGATGGAGGAAATAATACAACAGGCAGAAGACGGTGAATTAAAATTGTTATATGTATCTCCGGAACGTATTACTTCTGATCTTTTTTTAGATAGCTTGCCACAAATGCGGGTGGGCTTGCTCGCAGTAGATGAAGCACATTGTGTATCACAATGGGGCTATGATTTCCGTCCCGCTTACCTGCGCATCGCAGAGTTACGCCGTTACCTGCCCGGTGTACCTCTGATTGCATTGACTGCTTCGGCTACTCCGGCAGTTCGAGAAGACATCCTGCTGCAACTGAAAATGAAGGAGCCATCTTGCTTCCTCAATTCTTTCTACCGAAGCAACCTGCAATATCATTGTCAGTATACTGCTGCTACCGATGCGGTTCTACTGGATCTGCTGAAAGAAAACAAAGGCAGTGCAATTATCTATTGCAGCAGCAGAAAACAGACCCACCATATTGCAGAATGGTTGCAACTGCACCAGATCAGCACCGCCCCGTATCACGCCGGCTTACCCCAGTCTGAACGTAATAAAAATCAGGAAGAATGGATCAGTGACCAGATCAGGGTGATGGCAGCTACCAATGCTTTTGGAATGGGAATCGACAAACCCAATGTCCGTCTCGTCATTCATCTATCGGCCCCTGAATGTCTGGAACATTATTATCAGGAAGCCGGGAGAGCAGGAAGAGATGAACAGCAAGCCCGCGCAGTCTTATTGGTTTTACCTGATCAGATAAAACGACTAGAATTATTAACAGAGCAGAAATTCCCGGAAATTGAGGTGATCAAAAAAATCTATAGCGACCTGGCAGGATTTTTTCAATTACCGGCCGGCAGCGGTGAAGGACAGTCCTTCGAATTTGATCTTCCCCTTTTCTGTTCCCGCTTTCACCATCCTCCCATGCGGGTCATGCATGTACTCGACCTACTCGAAAGAGAAGGCCACCTGAGATACAGTTCTTCGGTATACAAACCATCACAACTGGTCTTCACCATCGAAAGAGAACAACTCCGTTCATTAGAAGAAAGCTATCCTACCCACGCTAATTTGCTGCAAACCCTGCTCAGAGCCTATCCCGGTATTCTTCATTACCGGGTAAAAATATACGAGCAGCAATTGGCTAGACTAAGTGGTATGCAGCCGGCTGAAGTAAAGCAACAGCTCAAAGAGCTGACACATTGGGGCGTAGTGGAATACCGACCGGCTTCCGAATCTCCACAAATACATTATCTGCTCAACCGCGCTCCGGCTGCCCATTTATACATCGATCTCGACCGGTATTATAACAGAAAGAAAGCATTTGCGGAAAGGCTGCAAGCTATGATTAACTACCTGAAACAAGACAATACCTGCCGCAGCCGGAAGATACAGGTCTATTTTGGTGAGAAGGTTGATAAAGATTGTGGACAATGTGATGTTTGCCTGCAGCGAAAGAAAAATATGCCGGAAAAGGAATTTTCACAGCAGGTAGAAAAAATAAAAACCTTGTTGCAAACCCCACAACCCATGGCTCTCCTTCTCGCACATTTTACTGTGGAAGAAAAAGAACAGGTACTGCATACCCTGCGGCAATTATTACAGGAACAAATTGTTGCCCAAAACGAAGCAGGACTTCTTTACCTGTGCAGGTAGCGCAAACTGAACGCACTACATTTCTTCCTCTCTTTCCAATAACAGGATGGCACCCTGCGGAACAATGAAATATTTTTCCCCCTCATAGATCACTTCTGTTGCACCGCTCACCAAAAAGATGGCCAGGTCACCTTCCCTTGCTTGGAGGGGAACATATTTCACGCTTTCTTCCTCCGATTTCCAGGGCTCGTCTTCTACGGGAAGGGGGATGGCGTAACCCGGACCGGTCTTGATGATCTTGCCTTGCTGAACTTTTTCCTTTTCATAAACACCCGGGGGGAGATACAACCCACTGGAGGTTTTTTCGTCGGGACTGGAAGGGCGAATCAGCACCCGGTCACCTATTACAATGAGCTTCTTGAATTTATTGTCTGAGGTAAGCATCATGGGTTATACCTTTAAGGAGGCAAAATTACAGTATTCAAAGGTTTGAAAGGGGCTAACATGGAGCTGAAACTCCTTGAAAAGCTGCATGGAAACGGCATGGTATTTGTGTTTTTAACAAAAGATTGGAACTGATTGGGGGTTTTTGGCATTGTTTTATCTTTATTTCACGTTAAATAACTTTTGTATGGAAGCAAAAAAGACCAAGATTTTGTTGTGCGAGGACGATCCCAACCTGGGTATGGTACTCAAAACCAATCTGGAACTGAATGATTTTGACGTTACCCTCGAAAGAGATGGTCGGTTGGGACTAGCCGCTTTTCAGCGGGAACGTTATGATCTCTGCCTCCTCGATGTGATGATGCCCAATATGGACGGATTCACCTTAGCCGAAGAAATCAGAAATGTTGACCCGGATATTCCGCTGTTCTTCCTCAGTGCCAAAACCATGAAAGAAGATATCATTCAGGGATATAACCTGGGTGCTGATGACTATATCACCAAGCCCTTTGATTTTGAAGTGTTGATGCTCAAGATCAAAGCGATACTGAAAAGAAATGAGGAGCAAAACAGGGTGAACGAAACAGTGGAATTTGATATGGGAAAATTTCATTTTAATCCTAAACTCAGGGAATTAAAACACGACAGCCATACGCAGACCCTTTCCCCTAAAGAAAACGACCTGCTGAAAATGCTGGCGGAACACAAGAATGATTTGTTACCCCGCGAAAAAGCATTGAAAAAAATATGGGGCAGCGATACTTATTTCAACGGACGCAGCATGGATGTGTACATTGCAAAGCTGCGCAAGTACCTGAAAGACGATCCCAACATTGAGATCGTGAACATCCATGGCAATGGATTCCGCCTGGTTGCGCCTTAGTATTTCTTAAGTAAAAAGATCGGGTTGTAAGCCTCCGGGTTGCACCCGACCTATATGGGCATAGGCCTTGGCAGTGGCTTCCCTTCCCCTGGGTGTGCGTTGCAGGAAACCTTCCTGTATTAAAAAGGGCTCGTACACTTCTTCAATCGTACCTGATTCCTCGCCGACAGCAGTTGCAATAGTGGTAATTCCCACCGGCCCCCCTTTGAATTTATCGATGATAACAGACAGTATACGGTTGTCCATTTCATCGAGACCATGTTCATCTACATTCAGTGCCTTGAGTGCATGACGGGTAATACCGAGGTCGATGGTACCATCGTTCAGCACCTGCGCAAAATCGCGCACCCGACGAAGCAGACTATTAGCGATACGGGGTGTTCCCCTGCTTCTGCCGGCAATTTCAGCAGCAGCTTCCGGAGAGATACGCACTTGCAGAATATCTGCACTGCGGTGAATGATTTTTTGTAAAACAGGTGCCGGATAGTATTCCAGGCGCGACTTGATACCAAAACGGGATAGCAGAGGTGCGGTTAATAAGCCGCTCCTTGTTGTTGCGCCTACCAGTGTAAACGGATTCAGGTTGATTTGAATGCTGCGCGCATTGGGACCGGAGTCGATCATGATATCAATGCGAAAATCCTCCATGGCAGCGTAGAGATATTCCTCTACTACTGTGCTCAGGCGATGGATTTCATCGATGAACAATACATCATTGGGTTGCAGGTTGGTAAGCAATCCTGCCAGATCTCCGGGCTTTTCGATAACGGGACCGGAGGTCTCGCGGATGTTGACGCCGAGTTCATTGGCGACAATGCGACTCAGGGTAGTTTTTCCGAGTCCGGGAGGACCATGAAAAAGGATGTGGTCGAGTGCTTCACCACGTAATTTAGCGGCCTTGATGAAAATAATCAGGTTTTCGATGAGTTGCGGCTGACCGGAAAAATCGTCGAGTTCCCGCGGTCGGATAGCATTTTCGAATTCCTGCTCAGCGGGGTTCAATGAGGCGCCGGGTGTATGGAGAAGGTCAGACATTGATTCAAAACTACTAAATCCATTTCAACTACCTTTGGTAAAATTCAACAGGGATGAACAAAGTTGCGCTCATAGCGGGTTCCAGCGGATTGACCGGAGGTTTTTTATTAGAGATGTTGTTGGCAGCGCCGGAGTACCGGGAGGTAATAGCGTATGTAAGAAAGCGTTCAGGACTTCAGCATCCCAAGCTAAGAGAGGTAGTGATGGATTGGGATCAATTAGATGCGCCGGTACCAGCGGATGATGTTTTTTGTTGTTTAGGAACCACCATCAAAAAGGCGGGTTCTCAGGAAGCCTTTCGAAAGGTTGATTATGATTATCCACTGCATTTGGCAGAGCTACAATTGCAGGGTGGCTCACAGCAGTTTTTATTGGTCTCGGCCATTGGTGCGGATGCTCAATCCTCTATCTTTTATAGTCGGGTGAAAGGGGAACTCGAAGAAGCATTGCAAAAAACAGGGTACAAGTGTTTACAGATTTTCCGGCCCTCATTTATTGCAGGTCATCGCAAGGAATCGAGGCCGGGCGAGCGCATCGGATTAGCCATTTTCTCTTTTCTATCCCCGCTGTTTATCGGACCGCTGAAAAAATATGCGCCCATTCCCGCAGAACACATTGCAAGAGCTATGTACAGGGCAGCGCAGAAAAACAATACAGGTAATTTTATGTACGATTCTGCGGAGACAGATACGATGGGAAAATCAATTTGATTTCACATAATGTTCCCACTCTAATAACTGTATAGGGTCGGGACAATTATT
Source organism: Sediminibacterium sp. (assembly GCA_044341525.1). Classification (GTDB taxonomy): domain Bacteria; phylum Bacteroidota; class Bacteroidia; order Chitinophagales; family Chitinophagaceae; genus Sediminibacterium. Next base: position 13,441 of record JBIIRN010000031.1, read on the forward strand.
GATCTATCGTTTCTGCTTAATTTTTTAATCCAAAGTAGGCACTATACGATAAAACATAGGTCAAAAATTAAATTGTCAATATGTACTCCGGGTTGTGCATATAAGGCGTTTTAAATTTTACAAATCAGAATGATATTTCGAAAAAACATGAAATCTATTTTTTGCTATACTATCCAGCCATCTGCTTTGATATCGATCTAAAGAATATTTAAAAACCTGCTTTCCTACCGCACCTTCAGCTCGATTTATAATTGATTGAATAGAATCTGTAACCATTTTTTGATTATCGATGAATGTAATGCTATCTATCAATTTCAAGTCATCTTTACTTAATATGGGCTCAGTAAAATTACTTCGATCAATCCTAGTAGCCTGTAAAAATCCTGTATCGGAATTAAAACCCTTTTTCAATAATTCTTCAAAATAGATAAGTTTAAATTCATTAATATATAATGTTTTAATCGAATTATTACTTTCACTTGGTTTGAATAAAGGCTTACATCCAAACAAAAAAAAGAGGGTTATTATTATTAAATAGCGCATAATCAAATATTTATTGAGGTAATTTCCAAATATATACATCACTAGCGGCACCAAAATAATTTTTTCCACCAATACAATCTAATCCAGCCCATAAGGTCGCATGACCTTTCGCTCCAAAAGATTCAGCTGATTTGGGCTTCATAACATAAGTGCTTCTATTTTGAATACCTTTTAGATAATCATAGTATTTGTTAGCAACTAATCCAGTTTGAGCCAAACTTATATGTAATATTTTTTCTTTTTTATAGATAACTAGTTAATCCTTTTAATGTAAAGATTTGATTCAATTCTACTCTCATAGT
>JBIIRN010000032.1:0-14218 GCA_044341525.1 Sediminibacterium sp.
ACTGCAGGCAGAATGGGTTTCAGAATGATTTTTTAATTAATTGCCGGCACCATCAGACATCGCTCTTTTTACAGCATATTCTCCTACTTTTTTTCCGGAGGCTAACCCTACTGTGCAATCACTTCGGTAATGGATTGCCCCATATAATCTGGATAAAGATGCTTCGTTTGCCATGGCTTGGAAGGATTCTTTTCGAGATGGTACAAGATAACCCAGGATTTCTGCTGCAGCACCGCTGAAGGTACTGTGACCGGAGGTATAAGATGGAAAATTCGGGAGTCCTGTAAGGGTTTTAATGCTGGGGTCCATTTGCGAGGGGCGTGGATTATAGTAGGTGTACTTTGCGTCCCAGCAAACAATGGCTGCATCCATGAGCGACATATTCAATAAGGCAAAGGCGCGTGCCCAACGAACTTCGCTCCATTTCATCTTGACAAATTCTTCTGCTGCAATTGCATTCCAGTGTCCGGGGGGAGTATAAGTGCCTACGCCATCTGCCCAGAAATGAACGATGCGAAGTCTTTCCCTGGTTTGATTTTGGCTATAATACCGAACTTCTTCCAGCTCTTGTTGAAAAGTTATCGAACGGGTCGAGGGAGGCGGAATTGGCCTGATGCTTGAAACCAGGGTGGCATAGTCGAAGAGAAAGGGTCTTACCTTTCCAAAAAAAGGCAACATGGGGGGCCGCTTGGGTGATTCCATACTCATCCAGGGAATCTCGTTGCGGGCGATGCAATCATCTTCAAATGTCTTCCATAAATTCACTCCATTCACAATACCAACGGCGTTGCCTGCGCCATCGGATCTGGCTCTCTGAATGAATAATTGTGCAATCGAATTTCCCAAACTTTCTCCCGCATCGAGATCGGTTGCTGTTTCAAGTCCGGAAAGTAACCTGGCTTTTCGGTGCTGTGCCATCCAGTTATTGATCCTGGCTTCTTCCCCTGGAAATAGTAGGCGGAGCATGGCTCCTGTTACTCCATAAATCACTCCATCTGCCGAAGGATAACAGTTTGCACCTTGATCGGCCAGCAGGGGCTGGATGCGATTATCTATCTGGTAAGGTGCAGGTCTTTTCCAACGGCTTTTCCAATAGTAGGCGGTCACCAGGGCATCATATTGTGCCGCACTTACATAGGCATAGGCCCTGGCAGCATACGGTGGATTGGCAAAGGGAAAAAGTGGATAGGAAAGCGGATTGGCGGGATTGGGAATGGGGTAAGTTCCGTCGGCATTCTCCACCGGCGGAAGATTGTATTTTGCGACCAGCTCACGCAGAATTTCATTCCAACGCAAAATCCCTCCTGTGCCCCAATAGCGCAGATTATCCAGGTCTTGCGTTGTAGCATTTTTCTGCAGCTCAACAATTGCATTGATTTGTTGCCTGAATCCGGCGTCATTGATATCCGGTGGAGTGGTTGGTGGAAAGTTGTCGGGGTTGAACCCAAGTATGTTTTTCCATTTGCCTGCCGCCGTATCGCTATAACCCGCTATCAGCAGCGGAAATTCTTTATTGATTTCTACGATATCCTTGTTACAGGAACTCAGCAGGATCAGTGATAGGTATAATATCTTTTTCATGTTCGTTGTTTTTGTCATCTGCCAATGCCGTGGTGGATGATGAAGAATTTGCTTATTTATTCACCGATGAACCTAGCTTGTTTTTTGTTGGTGATTGGGCAGGCTTTTTTGAAAAGTTAAAAATGTAGAAAAAGCCGGCCTGGAAGAAGTTGGCTTTACCCATGTTTCTTCCTTCCAGTGTATGATAAAAGGCAGAAGTAAGTGAGATGCCTTTCCAGCGAATCGGCTCATACTTGGCATTGAAGCCAATTCTGGTCTGGTTCATTTGATTAGAGGGGAAGGGCATGTTATTTCGGGTGATATCGAAACCTCCCCATGTGGTCCAGATATCTGCTACTGCCTCAGCTACGATTTCTTTATTGCGGAAACCCATTCTGATATTGTTGTAAGAGGCATCGGGCATGGCTACTTCATTACTATAGATCATGCGGGTGGTATAGTAAGCAGTTCTGTCTATGTAAATATTACTTCGGGCGATATAGCTTGCACTGGCTGTTACAAACCAATCACTGTATTGATAATCGAGCATAGCCCGCATCGTAAAGTTCTTAGTTCCCAGTCCGATAGAAACCGGCAGTAAATCTTTTACATAGTTCTGTACCGGAGTAGATACTCCCGCTATGCCGAATACAGAAAAGGCAGATTTATTTTTCTTGATTCGGTAGAGACGGTATTTGGCGGTCAGGGTGAGATCCTGAAATCCATTCAGTCCGGTCAATGTACCTGCTGTCGTTCGTGTTTGAACATACGGAAGACTAAAAATGATGTTGAGGTTCTTGGTTACGCCCCAGCTTCCCATAGGTCCAATCATCAAAGTTTTTACTGAACCTAAGTTGGCATTGGATCTGAGGAGGGGTCCTTCCCAGTATTGGTTCCACGACGAAGTAGCTGCCATTATGCCTCCGCAGAAAAGATTTTTTCCCATCATGATGCCGTCGGCATCTGTTTGTGCAGAAACATTCCCCGGGATGGAGCCCAGCAGGATCGACCCGGTCAGGGTGATCAGCAAATATTTTTTCATGTTGAATAGAAGATGAATGAATGAATCATACCGTTGTAAGAACGGCGTTGCAATGATTTAAGATTCATTCATGCTTCGGGTGGCTGTGCCGGAAGGAAGCCAAAGCCATCTTTTGCAGCGATGGTCAGATGAAGATGGGGAAGAGAAGCGGCAAAAGCTAATGCATCTTTTTCTTCTTGATAAAAAGATATGCCGGTTTCGATTGTCCATTTTTTTGCAGAGGATTTTTTATTGCTCTGCTTTTGTTGTCCATCTGGTTTTTCTATGTCATGGGCATCGGCAAAGAATTGCTTTTGTGCCTGTGTGAGTGCAGTTCCTTTTTCGTTGGGAAGGCAATGATAGATCATGTATCCCTTTTCAAATTTTTGTTCAACGAAGTTGTAAGCAACACCGTTGAGAACAAAGCTTCCATTGGCTTGCTGGAATTCTGACCAATCGGTGGTGTAAGGCAGGTCGACAGCCACTTTAATTTCGATGAGTGAATTGCGATCGTAATTTCCTTCATTGATATTTCGCTGGGTGGAAGCGGTGATGGTGTGGTTCATGATACCAACCACCAAATCAAATCCCAGCCAGTTAAAGGCCAGAATCAAAAGCAGCAGCAATGAAATTAGTTTCCGCACGTCTACAAATTAAATCTTTTTTTAGTTTAAAAAGATTCTACCTCTTCTTTTTTTGGGAAAGCGAAATAAAAACGACTAATCTGTTGTGTTAGGAGCCAATGAAATCCTGGTAAAATTAAACAAGGAAGGTGCGGTTCTGTATCAGGCCACTTCTTCCCCTTTCGCAGATTCCAGTAATCGGAACCAGTCTTCCCGCTCCAAAACAATACTTTGGGCCTCTCTTGCCTGAATCAATCTTTCAATTTTCGTCGTGCCTAATATGGGGACAATACCTGAAGGATGCCTGAGTAACCAGGCCAGCAACAATTGGTTGATACCGGTTTGGTATTTGTCACTCAGTTCGCGGCAACATTGCAAAATACTTCTTGCCTGCGGATGGCTTTCCTCGTTGAGCAGTCCGCCACCCAATGGTGCCCATGCCATCGGTATGATGTGATGCTGCATGCAATAATTCAGCGTGCCATCATCGAAGGATTGTCGGGCAAACAGGGAACATTCTATTTGGTTATAGGAGATGGTTATGTTGGGTGAAAGCATGTCCATTTGTGTAGGAAGGAAATTAGATACACCAAAGGCCCTTATTTTACCAGCATCCTGCAATCGGATAACGGCAGCTGCTACTTCATCGGGTTGCAACAATGGATCAGGTCGATGGATCAATAAAAGGTCGAGATAATCTGTGGCCAGATTTTTCAAAGATTGTTCGACTGATGCAATGAGATGATTCGCTGAAGTGTCATACGATTTAATCCGGTGCATAGGGCGGTTAGGTGTAATCATACGGATGCCGCACTTCGATATGAGCTGCATTTTGGAGCGATCAAATTTTGCAATGCGCAGGGCATCTCCGAATTCTGCTTCGGTGGTATAATCACCGTAAATATCGGCATGATCAAAAGCGGTAATTCCTGCATCGAGACAGGCATCAATCATATTGCGGTACTCAGCGCGGGAGTATCCTGCGCCCCAACTGCCCCAGCGCATACATCCTGCGACGGGACCTGGAATTTGTATGGACTTCATGTATCAATATTACAATTTCCAGTTTGGAATACCATATATGTCCGAAGGTCTGTCAATAAAAAAAGCCCGACAATTGTCGGGCTTTGAAGTGCTTTTAGGAAATCAGTGTGATTAATAGCGATTGTATCCGCCGTCTCCGCCGCGTCCACCGCCGCCACCACGGTTTCCACCGTAGCCGCCACGATTTCCGCCACCGCCACCGCCGAACTTCTTCTTGTAGCCACCTCTTTCGCCTTCCGGACGGGGAGTTGATTCATTGACTACAATTTTACGACCCAGTACTTCTGTGTCGTGCAGTGCTGCAATAGCAGCTTTCGCTGCATCGTCATCTGCCATTTCAACGAAACCGAAACCTTTGCTACGGTCGTTGTTGAATTTGTCAGTAACAATTTTAGCACTGCTCACTTCTCCGAATGGAGAAAAGAGATTCCGCAGATCATCACTGGACATATTCCAGTTCAGATTTCCAACGTAAATGTTCATTTAAAAAAAAATTTGGTGATCAAATCCCAATGAGAAGAAACCCAGAACCCCCGAAGCATTTACGTAGAAAACCTCCCGGAAAAAGGTATACTGCCATTGGACGGGCGAAGATACAGTTTTTTATCCCAAAAGTCCTGTTTTTTCAATTTTTCGCAGATTCCTGTCCATAAAACAAAAAAAAGTCCGACCCCTGATTGGGACCGGACTTTTCTATGAATGAGGGGGGATTATTCTCCAACCACTTCAAAATCAATTTCAACCGTGTTGCTATTGCCAAAATCGATGGATACCTTGTGGGTGCCCAGTTCTTTTACATCATCCGATACGGTGATGCGCTTGCGGTCGATTTCGTATCCTTTCTGATCGCGAATGGCGCGGGCAATCTGAAGGGAAGTGATGCTTCCAAAAATCTTTCCGGAAGTTCCCGTTTTGGCGGCAACTTTTACAGGAGAGGATTTCAGGATCTCAATTACCTTGTTCAGTTCAGCCAACATAGCAGCTTCCTTCTTGGCAATCACTTTGAGTTTTTCTTCGTGCTGCTTCAGGTTGGAAGGATTGGCTTCTACTGCCAGCTTGCGGGGGATGAGGTAGTTACGGGCATATCCGTTCTTCACGTTCACGAGCTCGTGACGGGCACCGAGATTGTCTACATCCTGAATCAATATTACTTGCATAGGTCTGATTTAGTCCCAAGAGCCCAGTACTTCTGTACTGTCTCCCACCCTTTTCGGTGGGGTTAGGGATGGTTAACTAATAAATTTTATTTCAACAGGTCAGTTACATAGGGCAACAAAGCCATTTGACGGGCTTTCTTAACCGCTTCCTGTACTTTACGCTGGTATTTCAGTGAATTACCTGACAAACGGCGGGGCAATAATTTGCCCTGCTCATTGATGAATTTTTTGAGGAATTCAATGTCTTTGTAGTCAACGTATTTAATGCCATATTTTCTGAAGCGGCAAAATTTCTTTTTGGGCTTCTCCTGCTTAATGGCTGTCAGGTATTTGATTTCATTCTTTGCCATGATTAAGCCTCCTGTTTTTCTTTGTTCTGCATAGCAAATCCGCCATTTCTTTTCACATGGTTGTACTCGACGGCGTATTTATCGAGACGGGTGATGAGGTGGCGCATAACTTTTTCGTCGCGCAGTAACTGGATCTTCAATTTCTCATTAGCGGTTGAAGGAGCCGTGAATTCAAACACCCAGTAAATACCGGTTGTTTTTTTCTGAATCGGGTAAGCGAGTGATTTTAAACCCCAGGGGTGACTGTGCACCGCGGCACCGCCCAGTTCAGCTACCAGGTCGGCGTATTTTTTCTGAGCAGCTTTGTAGTCTTCGTCAGAAAGAACCGGAGTAAAGATCACCATCAGTTCGTAATGGTTCATTACTTGTTGATTTTTGTTGAATAATTTGGTTTATCCCAATGGACACCCGCCGGGGCGGGAGAATCTGCCAAAACAGATTTGGGGGGGCAAAGGTAGGGAAAATTGGCTACAAAAGGCTGATTTTTCGAGAGAATTCCGTGCATTTGGGCTCCTTTCCTCTTTTTTTCATCCTATACCCCCGGTATTCCTGACCACAGTGATATAAGTGGGGAAGTGATCACTAAAACCGCCCCGATACCGGTTTCCGTCCCAGGTTCGCATAGGGTATCCTTTATAGCGCCCCAGGTTTTCAATCATATAGGTTTTCCGGTAGATACCGGCCCCCTCCCAGTGCCATTCCCCGGAATTCGAATCCAGCCAACTTCTCGACAAAAGTATCTGATCGAAAAGTCCCCACCTGTCTTTATTGGCTAAGGTTCCGACACCCCTCCGATACCAGTCGAACCAGGGGTTAAACAGCAGGGTACTTCCCGGCAGTTGCCGCTTGCCCGAGGATCCGAGCCATCGGGTAATGCTTTTGCTGTCCGGATCATCATTCAAATCACCTAGTACAATCACCTTAACATCAGGCTGACGGGATTGTAGGGAATCAATGAGGTGTCTCGCTTTTTTGGCAGCAGCCGCTCGACCCGGAGCACTGCGCACTTCCCCTCCCCGTCTGCTGGGCCAGTGATTAACCAGGATGTGAAGGGTGTCATTATTCATGACTCCTTTTACATATAATATATCCCGGGTAAACCGAACCTCCTTACTCCCTCCCGGCAGGGTTACAGGAAGGGGTTTACTTTCCAATACCCGAAAAGATTTCAGCTGATACAACAAAGCCACATCAATTCCCCTATGATCGGGTGATTCATAATGAACGATTTGGTAGCGGGCGGCTGCTATCAGGGGCTGACGAATCAATTGCTGCAGTACCCTGCTGTTTTCAATCTCAGCCACTGCCAGCAGATCCGGGGGCGCATACCCGGCTGAAGGCCCCAATTCACTGATCACCCGACTCAGGTTGCTGAGTTTGTGTTGCTGGATGGCTGAGGTATATCTCCTGATTCCCCGGGGCGTAAATTCATCATCGGCGGTCGCCGGATCATCGAGGGTGTCATAGAGGTTCTCCAGGTTATAAAATGCGATTACTTTTCTTTCTGTAACAGGAGGTTGCCATGGCATCGATCTGAAAGAGTTTTTTATGCTTCCGGCTAAAAATAGCAGCAGGAGGAAAACTATTTTTTTCATTCGGTAAAATTGCCCGCTCCGAAATTTTCACGGTTAAGTATTTCCCGCAGATGATATAAATACGCTACCCCAGCGCTATTCGCTGAATTTATTTTGGCTTTCAATTTTCGCACATGGCTGGGAGTTTTTATCGTTGGTTGCTGTTGGTTGGATTTCTTTTGGCGGAGGGAAAGCAAATTGCCTATGCTCAGCAACCCAATGAGCGGAAAAAAAATAAGTTAGACTCAAGCCGTGTGCCCGCAGAATGGGAATCTGTTACCCTTACTTCCCCGGAGACGGAAGAAAATGAGCGTGAGTCGGAGGAATTTTTACCCTCCCTGCTTCAGGCAGGAACTGATCCACTCTTGCGCGCGGCCACATTTGATTGGGGCATCCTCCGTTACCAATGGCGTGGTTATAGCCGGATCATGCCTGAATATTTTATCAATGGAGCTCTCTTGAATCATCCGTTGACAGGGCGCATCCCCTGGTACCTGGTGAATGGTTTGAGCAGCCGAATTCGGGTTGCGCAGCATGGTATGGGACTAACCCCGGTTGATTATGCTATGGGAAGTTTATCGGGCAGTACCTATTTGGAAAGCACCGGCCGAACAGACCGCAAAGAAACAGGTGCTCTCATGGGTTATTCCGGAAGCAGGGGTGCTTTTCGCTATCAATGTTATCATGCCACCGGAAATAATTCGAAAGATTTATCGGCTTCATTTTTCTTTCAATTTGCCCATGCCAATCCGACTCAACAGATAGCGGGAACCTTGCGCAGTTTTTCAGGGATGGTTACCTTGGAAAAAAGCTGGGATGCCATTCGAAGAACTTACTTGTTGCTTTGTTATGCCCCACAGGAAGTGAGCAAGGAGCCCGCCATTACCAGAGAACTTATTTCACTTACCGGAAACGAGCGCTACAACAGCAACTGGGGATGGCAGCAAAATGAACAGCGTTTTGCAGGAAAGCGTATATATCAGTTTCCTCTGCTGGTTCTTACCCAGGAACACCGACCCAATCCCTATACGCGTTGGCGCCTGGCAGCAGCCATGGTGGCAGGAAGACAGGGGGATGAAGGACTTGACTGGTACGAGGCACCGGATCCACGACCCGACTATTATCGATACCTGCCTTCTTTTTCAACTGATTCCACGCTAAGATATAACCTGGCAAATGCACTGCGGCAAAATCCTGCTTGGCTGCAAATAGACTGGCAACGGCTATATGCCATGAATGCTGCCAGCCGATCGGGAAATACAGCGTCGAATGAGATTCGTTCCCGGTATATCCTGGAGGAACGCATGGCCATCCAGCGGATGTATTCATTGCATTTTAATTATCATACACTGTTGCAGGAGCACATCCATTTTTCCTTTGGCATCGGAAGACATTTTTTCACCCAGCGATTCCGTCGAAAAGTGAAGGACTTACTGGGTGGTGATTACTATCTCAACATGAATGGGATGGCAGCTTCTTTGCATGAAAATGCAGGACAATATGATTTGTTACAACCTGATCGAAAACTGACAACAGGAGATTATTTCGGACAAGATTATTCGTTACTTCATCGACAAACAAACCTCTGGCTGCAGTTACAGGGCACAGCCGGAAAATGGGATTGGTTCTTAGCGGGAAAATGGACCCAAGAGCAGGTTGTTCGCAGGGGTTATGTAGTGAATGGATTGTTCCCACTGAATTCCGGAGGTGATTCCCCTCCACAATTTTGGAATACCGGTTGGTTGAAAATGGGAATAACCCACAAGTGGAAGGGCCGTCATTTCTTTTATGCCCATACACTGATACAGACCATTGCGCCTTTGGCCGATCAGGTATTTATGCATGCGGGTTATAGTCATCAATTGAGCGGTTTGTACCGATCAGCACCTGCTTACCATGGCGAGTTGGGCTGGGTCTATCGCTCGGCACACTTCAGCAGTCGCCTCACCGGATACATCAGTAGAATTCAACAAGCGGCGGACGTACAAAGATTTTATAGCGACCAGTATGAGGTGCCGGTTAACCTGGTAATGAAAGACCTCGTCTTTCTTCACCGCGGCATCGAATGGTCAGGAACCTGGCAACTCCATCCGGATTGGGAAATGGACTGGGCCATGGTTCATTCCTACCATAGTTATGGGAATCGGCCGGAGGGAATACTTTATCATGACCTGACTGAAAATTTACTGGCAACCACTACTCTTCATGTGCAGGGGTATCACCTGGGGAATGGTCCGCAACAGGCCGAACACCTGGGGTTAAATTATCGACCATCCGGTGGTTGGATGATCAATCTCAGCCTGAACCGACTCGATCAGCGCCGGGTGAGTATTCAGCCCCTGCGCAGAACTGCTGAAGCACTTGCCTTTCTGCCGGCAGAAGTGAACAAAGCAGACTGGTTGCTTCAGGAAAGGTTGCCAGGAGTAGTGCTCATTCATGCGCTGATTGGATATCAATGGCGGCTGAAAAACGGCTCCGGCCATCCCATTCAGCTTCGGTGCTTTGTGTCAGCCAGAAATCTTTCCGGCAGACAGCTCCTGACAGGTGGGTATGAACAACAAAGAATGAGCCGAGGTACCGATGATCATTTTTTATTTCCCAATAAATATTTTTTTTCTACCGGTCGCTACCTGACCGCCTCCCTTCAAATTACGATATGAAAAAATACCTGGTAATTTTTTGTATAACGGCTATTCATTTTTCCTGTGTTAAAAAATGGGATACACCACCGTTGCCGGAACCGGGCAGGTTATCACCCAATATTACCCTCCGGGAATTGCGCCGGATGCACTTTCCGGGCAATACCGAACAGATCATTGAAGATCGCATTGCCGAAGCAGTGGTGGTGGCTAATGATAGCCTGGATAATTTTTATAAAACAATTGTTGTTCAGGATTCCTCCGGAGGTATATCTATTAAGATAGATGCTACTCAACTCTATTTGATGTTTCCGGTGGGGATGAAAGTTTATATCCGACTAAAGGGTTGCTGGCTGGGAGATTATGGTGGATTGCTGCAACTCGGGGGTGGTTCCGACCGGTCGGATAGTTCTTTCCCTCAACTCTTACCCATACCACTGCCCCTCATGAAGCAGGTACTGGTTGCCGGCGGTAAAGAACAAACACCGAAGCCAATCGAAGTAGATAGCCATCAGCTTACCGATAGACTGGAAAATTGTCTGGTTCGGTTGAAGGGGGTCGAATTCATTGCGGCTGATACCGCCCGGCCACTTGCGGATGGATTGAATCGACAGGCAGTCAATCATGTACTTAGTTCTTGTGGCAATGGGTCACTCTATTTGCGAACCAGTGGATTTGCCCGATTTGCACAAGTAAAAACACCTAAAGGAAATGGTTCCATAATAGGTATTTATACTGTATTTGGTTGGGAAAAACAATTGATCATCCGAGATACGACGGACCTGGATATGAACGGACTCCGGTGTACGGGAACGGGCTTCGTGACTCATTTGACGGAGGATTTTGATTTGCTGCGGCCCGGATCTGTGTTGTCATTACCGGGATGGAAAAATATTGCGGAATCCGGAGGTAGACAGTTCTATGTCAAGTCAACCGGTAACGAAAGATATGCTTCCATAGAGGCATTTGCCTGCGGTGAACCCCAGGTAGTCAGCTGGCTGATTAGTCCTGCCATACCTCTCAACGGTACTTCAGGAGCCCGACTTAGTTTCGACACCCGTGCAGGATTCGACAATGGTGCTCAGTTACAGGTGCTGGTATCTACTCAATATGATGGGAGTGCTATGCCCAGTCGGTTCAGATGGACTGCGCTTTCGGCCCATATTGCTGTCGGACCACCCCGCAGCCAGTCCCTCACATGGTCTCCTTCCGGCAGCTTGTCACTGTCAGGTTTCCGGGGCAATGTCCGGCTGGCCTTCCGTTATGTGGGTTCAGATACCGGTATCAACCGCCAGACCACTACTTTCCACCTCGACAGGGTTCGGGTGCTGTCAAATTAGGAGACATAAGATGCTAATATCTCTATCCAATTGGCACTATTAGCTCCATTGGCTTGACATCCTGTCAGCCATTAGGGGGTTGGTACCGCTTTTGATAAAGACGGGGAAAACCTGGTATTATGCAAAAAGGACAGATTCGTGTTCAGACCGAGAACATTTTTCCCATCATTAAAAAATTTCTTTACAGCGAACATGAGATTTTTCTCCGTGAGCTGGTCAGCAACGCAGTAGATGCTTCCCAAAAATTAACCACCCTGCTGTCGCTGGGGGAGGCCAAAGGGGAGGCCGGTGAGTTGCGCATCGATGTAGTATTGGATGCAGCTGCTAAAACCCTGACCATTACTGACAGGGGTGTGGGGATGTCTGCAGAGGAAGTAGACAAGTACATCAACCAGGTGGCATTCAGCGGTGCGGAAGAGTTCATGCAGAAATACAAAGACGCCAACATCATCGGACATTTTGGTTTGGGTTTTTACAGTGCCTTCATGGTGAGTGATAAAGTAGAGATTTTTTCCAAGAGCCATACCGGTGCCCCCGGCGTATACTGGAGCTGCGATGGGAGTCCGGAATTCGAATTGTATGAAGTAGATTATGATCAGCGTGGAACAAAAATTGTTCTGCACATCAACGAGGAGAGCAAGGAATTTTTGGAAGCGGCGCGTATCAAAGGTATTCTCGAGCGGTTTTGCAAATTCCTACCTATTGCTATCTATTTCACCGAGGAAGGAAAAGAAAAGCCGGAAGAAGAGAAAGCGATTAATAATACCCGTCCGTTGTGGACCCAAAAGCCGGCCGACCTGACGAAGGAAGATTATGAAAAGTTTTACCGGGAGTTGTATCCATTTAATGAGACGCCCCTTTTCTGGATCCATCTCAATGTAGATTATCCTTTTAACCTCACCGGTATCCTTTATTTCCCCAAGATCAAACATTCCTACGAGATTCAAAAAGATAAAATTCAACTTTATTGCAACCAGGTATTTGTTACGGATGAGGTTGCCAATATTGTACCTGAGTTCCTGATGTTGTTACAGGGTGTAATTGATAGTCCGGATATCCCGCTGAACGTAAGCAGAAGTTATCTGCAGGGAGATCCGAATGTGAAAAAAATCAATGCTCACATTACCAAGAAAGTTGCTGACAAACTGGATGAGATCTTCCGCAATGAGCGGAGTTCGCTGGAAGAGAAGTGGGAGAGTCTCGGCTTGTTTGTGAAGTATGGTATGATGACTGATGACAAGTTCATGGAGAAGGCCAATAAGTTTCTCGTGATGGAAGATACCGAGGGTAAATTCCACACACTCGAAGAATACACGAACGCGACATCTGCTTTGCAAAAGAACAAAGATGGCAAGCAGGTGATTCTTTACACGACTAATCCGGTACAGCAGGATGCCTATATCACTGCTTGTAAGAACCGTGGATATGTGGTATTGAAAATGGAAACCATAGTTGATGCTGCTTTCATCAATACGATGGAAAGTAAGTGGGAGAATGTTTCCTTTGTTCGGGTAGATGCTGACATCGTTGATAACTTAATAGACAAGCAGGAGAAACAGGAATCCGTATTAACGAAGGAAGAAACAGAGCAACTCAAGGAATTATTCAAACTCGATATTCCTGAATTACATGTGACGACAGAAGTGAAGGGATTGAGTGCCGACAGTGATCCGGTGATTGCCACCCGCCCTGAATTTATGCGGCGCATGAAAGACATGGGGGCTACCGGTGGCGGCATGACTGCCTTCTATGCACAGATGCCCGATGAAGTAACCCTGACAGTGAACGGCAACCATCCAATCTTTGGAAGCTTATTGAAAGAGACGGATGAAAACCTGAAAAAAGACCGAGTAAGAAGTCTGGCTGATCTGGCCTTATTGTCACAAGGTTTACTGAAGGGAAATGATCTGACTGCCTTTATTCAGCGGAGTGTTAAGATGATGCAGTAGAAGAATGCATAAAGGGAGTCATTCCCTCGCTCCCATTTAAATCTCCCGATGGGGTTGAATATCCAATACCCGCATCTGCAGGTAGAGTTGTCCGTTGTATTCATTTTCGTCTACTGTGTAAACAACATCTAACCAGTCATTGCTGTCTACCAGGGGAAATAAATGCTTCAGGTTAAATCCGATTCCGTTCAGGGTAGTATTGTGTTGGCGCAATGCGAAACGTATATGTTGTTCTTTTACCAGTTTTGAGTAGCCTGTATTTTTAACTTTTCTGGTTACGAAAACCGGCCGCATATTATCCGGCCCAAAAGGTTCCATTTGTTGTAGGATCCGATAGAGGGAGGGAGTTATCTCATTGAAATTGATTTCAGCATCTATTTGAATTTCCGGCGTCAGTTGTTCCGGCAGGATGCGCTCTGTCACTGCTTTTTCAAAGGCGGCAGCAAATGAGTTGACGTGTTCAGGTAAGAGGGTCATGCCGGCAGCCGCAAAATGTCCGCCATAGCCCAGTAACCATTCCCTGCAAGTGTGGATGGCTTCATACAAGTTAAATCCTGCGACACTGCGGGCACTTCCTGCCACATAATCTCCACTTTTGGTAAGAACGATGGTGGGGCGGTAGTAGGTCTCAATTAATCTGCTCGCGACAATCCCGACAACCCCTTTGTGCCAGGTATCTTTGTACACCAGGGTAGATTTTTTCAGGTGGTTATCGGGATCCTGTTTGAGTTGTTCAAGTGCTTCTATTGTGATCTGGCTGTCAGCTTCCTTTCTTTCATCATTGTTAACTTGAAGCTGCCGCGCAAAATCCATGGCGGTTTCGACATCCGGTTGGAGAAAGAGTCGAACGGCAGTTTGCGCATCGTCCATGCGGCCTGCTGCATTGATGCGGGGCGCGATGACAAATACCAGGTTCTGACTATGAATTTTTTGTTGAACACCTGCGAGTGTCATGAGCGCC
>JBIIRN010000033.1:0-14206 GCA_044341525.1 Sediminibacterium sp.
TTGATTTCAATTTTCTGTTGTGTTCTTCTTATTTGGTAATTTTGCTCTGATTATGCCAACCAGTCCCGAAAAGTTTAAAGAGACAGATCTTCTGGAGGTAACTGATAAGGGCTACCGATTAATCGTCTGGAATGATGAGGTGAATACTTTTGATTGGGTAATTGAAACCCTGATAGATGTGTGTGGTCATGATCAAATGCAAGCTGAACAATGTGCCTGGTTGATACATACCTTTGGTAAATATGCTGTTAAGAATGGTGACTATGATACTTTAAAACAAATGTGTGATGCCATTACCGATAGAGGTATTGGCGCTACGGTTGAGTCTGCCACCTCATAGTTTTTACTTACTTTGCCGGATGTCACTATATCTGCTGAATGAGCGTTTGTGGTTCCCACCTGTCGAGGAAGCAATGGAGGATGGCTTATTGGCCATCGGTGGCGATGTTTCCCCGGAACGGTTGCATCTGGCTTATCAAAATGGCATTTTTCCCTGGTACAATGAAGATCTTCCTTTGTGGTGGTCGCCAGATCCAAGATTTGTCTTATTCCCGCATGAACTGAAAATTCATAAAAGCATGCGATCTGTTTTGCGCAAAGCATCTTTTAGATGGACCATCAATCAGGCATTTTCTGAGGTCTTAGATTCTTGCAGTTCACTTCCCAGAAATAACCAGGAGGGAACCTGGCTCAATAATGAATTGATGGATTCGTTGATAGCCCTTCATCAGTCCGGTATTGCACACAGTGTGGAAGTGTGGCAAGATGATCAATTGGTTGGAGGATTGTATGGAATTAAAATTGGCAAGGTCTTTTGTGGGGAAAGTATGTTTAGTGCTGTCAGCAATGCCAGTAAGTTTGGCTTTCTGCACTTTGTGGAAAAGCTTCAATCGGAGGGAATAGAATTGATAGATTGTCAGGTATATTCCGATCACCTGGCATCTTTGGGAGCCCGTATGATTGACAGAAAAGAGTTTATGCAATATTTAAAGGGCGCCGGTTATTCGCTATGACCATACATCATTTGTACATCCCGTACAATTTTCTCCATATCATGGTCTTTACCTGACGCATCATAGGCTTGCTTCAGGTTGCTTCCAAAAACAAAAGCTACACCCTGCCAGAATGCTGCGGTCATAAAACCTTTATATTCCTCAATAATCTCATAACAATTGTTACCCGTTTGTCGATTGATGAGTTTCATTAAGACCTTCCCCTGGTAAACCGAAAGACGGGTAAGTTTATCGGTAAATTCTCTCTTGAGCTCTTTTTCCCTTGCATGGATAATTTTTCGTCGTTCCTTTTTGTTTTCGACATTTACCAGTTGCCGGTTAATATCATTCATGATTTTGCTGGCGGCTATGGCATAGGGATAAGTAACATATACGGCATTCCTCAAACGTGTCCATTCAGCCCAGTATTTTTTTTGTTCCCGTGTTAATCGGGTATATACAGAAACGGGAGGCAGAACACTATATGGGATGGTATCTCCATTCGGATCTATCATGGCATACACCCGGATAGTATCCAGTTCACCAGTTTGGGCGTTTACCTTGAGTGAAAAAACCAGGGAGAATATTACAAAAAATAGCCCCTTCCCTACTATGTTACTGAATGACAACATGATAATATAATGACCGCATTTTCATAATTAATGCTGCCCGCTTCTTAAAGGTAACCCAAAATACTGTTAAGTAGTAGTCTGGGCTTTCTTTTGCGCCCGTTGAATGACAGCCATCAGGAAGCCGATTACCATGAGAATAGTGCCTAACCAGAGCAGGTTAATCATGGGGAACTCATATACTTTTAGGGTGAGGAGACTGGTAACAGCCGCATTTTGCTTTACACCGATTTCCAACAATCCCTTCTTTTCGTCTACCACTTTATTAAAGGAAACTGCCAGACTTTGTGCGACAACAGTATCAATCAGGGGTCTCCAGTGGGTTCCATGGATTGCCATGCCGGGGGTGAGTGGGTAACGTCCACCATTCTTGGCCTCAACGGTCATATTCAAAAATAAGGCCATTTCATCCGATTGATATCGGTGTTGCTGGGCAGGGGGGTTGACAGAAACTGAATCAAGTCTCATCCAGCCACTATTATAGAATAGGGTATCTCCCACTTTGATATTACGGGGCAGGAAGCGGCTGGTATCTGTCTGATCGGTGTCCTGAAATGAAGTGATGTAGACGAAAATATCTTTGTTCCAGTAATGTCTCGCAGCAGGGTTTGCGGCAAAGCCCTCTCCACCCTTGTTCTGTTTCATTACATCAGGATACAAACTGAAGGTTTCCTTTCCTTTTTTACTTTCAAATGCGATGTTGAAAAAGCGTTTTTTATCTGTGGTTCGAATACTGTCTGTTTGGTAAGTAACCCAATATTTACCCATATCGGTTTTTACTCCCTTAAATAGAGTGATATTCTCTGCAGGATCTCCCGCTGCACTCTTTTTGTTGTCGGCAGACAGGGGGGTAATACCGGTTGTATTCCAGCTTAATACTGTCTTTTTGGAGGAAGAAATCAGAATTCCCACCAGCATGAGTCCGAACCCCAGATGTGCCACCGATGCTCCGGCAGCCCGAATCTTGCCTTTTAAAACCAGCCATATATAGGCGGTGTTGGCAATGACTGAATAGACAGCTGCAAAAAGTGCTACATGTATGGCCCAAAGAAAACCAGGTCCTTTTTTTGTGTATTGAATATCTCCCAAGGTGCTGATCAATAAACTGATGATCAGTGCTATTAAGGTCGGTAACCAGATATGTTTTCCCAGATAATTTCGGGGTGTTGATTTGTATTTGAGGTATTGCGTTACTGCTGTTAACAATCCAATTACAATGGCAACAAATATCTGAACTTGATTGTAGGCAAATTCAACATCTTCCGGCGGGGCTATTTTGGTACCAAATATCTTATTGAAAACCGGCACAGATGTTTGTGCGATGATGATGAGTCCGGAAAGAAATAATACCAATGAGCCGATGAACAACCAGAATTCCCGGCTATAACTGTCTTCTTCTTTTTCAATGGTAGGAAGGGAGCGATACCGATTAAAAAACAATACCAGGGCGGGAATAAAAAATGATAAAACAAATAATACCAGCTGGGTATTCATTTCCAGGTCTGTAAAGGCATGTACGGAAGTATCACCCAGAATTCCACTGCGGGTTAGGAACGTAGAATATAATATCAACGTAAAAGCGAGGATGTAAAAAAAACAGGTGGCACGAAGGGAATAACCTGAATGTCGATAAATCAGATTGGTATGTAATCCGGCAATCAGAATTAACCAGGGTACGAGGGAAGCATTTTCCACCGGATCCCAGGCCCAATAGCCGCCGAAAGTAAGACTTTCATATGCCCAGGCTGCTCCCATCATCACTCCCAAACCCAGCACTGCCGCTGAAAATCCGGCCCAGGATAAAGCCGTTTTTGTCCAATCATGCTGGTTTTTAAGTAAGCCAGCAATAACCAATGCAAAAGGCATAATGGTTGAAGCAAACCCCAGAAAAAGAACCGGTGGATGAATCACCATCCAATAATTTTGAAGCAGGGTATTTAATCCTTTTCCGTCTTGAAGTAACTTCAGGTAATCGGGATTTTTAAAAATAGGGGCTTCGGTATCCAAGCGCAATAAAATAAAGGGATTGCTACCCACTTTATTTCCAAAGAAAAATAGTCCGATCAACATGGTGGACAAACAAAATTGGGCGAAATTGACCACACCTAATACTCCATTTTCCCAGGTTGATTTTCGGGCTATAAATACCCATCCCAAAACACAATGCCAGAAGGCCCAAAGCATAAAACTCCCTTCTTGTCCTTCCCAAAAACAACTCAGCAAATATTCTAATTGTAAACTTCTGTCACTATGACTATAGGCATATTTGTATTCAAAATAGTGGCGCGAAATAATGTAATACAAGGTGACAAACATTGCCAGGATGCTAATGGTCTCTATTGCAAATGCAATTCTTGCCAGGCGATTCCAACTGGCCGATTCTTCAGGAAGGAAGCGTTTTTGGGTGGCTGTGAAAAATGAAATGGTGGCAACGAGTGAGCTAACCAGAAAAAGGAGGGTGAAAAAATGACCAATTTGTCCAGGTAAAAGATGCTCTCCGTTATAATTCATGCCAATTTTTCTTGGGTATCAGTGGGTAATCCGTTAATTATGATGACGCAGGTGCCAGAGAATTTTTTGGGGCGTCTTTGTATTTCGAGGGGCACTTCATCAATATATCCTTACACTCAAATTTTCCGTCTACAACTTTACCCTTCAGTACCAGCCGATCACTTTTTTCCATGTCGGTTGGCTTGTTGTTTCTATAAATCACCCGAATACTGGTGCCTAAAGAGTCAATGGCAGTAAAACTGAGGTAGTTGGGGTTTTTAACCGGATCGTATTCAATCGGCTGCTGCTGGTCAAGTTTGGCAATCAGGTTGACAAATTTTCCGGGTCTTTCTTTTGCAGATGCAATGGTTTCATAGGTAGTCAGATCCCCGGTGTAACTGATCAGAACCACGATGGCAGCAGCAATTAAAACCAGCAAAGCTATACTTGTCTTATTCATAAGATTCCTCCGGCGCAAAGTTACTTCAATTTGACCTTATTTATCTAAGTAGGACCAATCAATTTAACAAACTTAAATATTCAGTTTGTTGAATTGGAAAACAGTATGTGGGAGAGAAATTGAACATTTTGAATATTTTTTATCTATATAAAAGGTTTTTATGAATGTATTATTAAACCCGTTAAATTTGCTGGCTTGTTTAAGAGAGCACTATGTCAGACCATTCCAAATTTGATCCTAATGCCGTTGGAAATACCGAAAACAATATTTTCGGATTACCTTTTTCAGAGGAAGAATCGCAGCTGGTTATTTTGCCGGTACCTTGGGAAGTAACTGTTAGTTATGGAGCGGGTACCTCCAGAGCTGCCGAACAGATTTATAAAGTCAGTAAGCAGGTTGATATTTTTGATACCGATGGTATTGAGGGTTGGCGCCAGGGCTTTTTTATGCGTGAGATAGACAAACGTCTCATGATGAAAAGTGATTATCTGCGAAAAGAAGCGGAACTATATATCAATTATATTTCGAGGGGAGATTTGGTGGAAGAAAATAAATTCATGTGCAAGAGCCTGAAGGAAATCAATGAAGGTAATCGCTTCATGAATGAATGGGTTTATCAGCAATCCCGCGAACTGCTGCAAAAAGGAAAACTGGTGGCTCTTTTGGGAGGAGATCACAGTACCTCCCTTGGTTATTTAAAGTCTCTTTCTGAGCACTATGGTGATTTTGGCGTTCTTCAAATTGATGCCCACTGTGATCTCCGAGATAAATATGAAGGATTTGATTATTCCCATGCGTCTGTTATGCGCAATGCACTCAGAGAAATCCCTGCTATCACCAAACTGGTTCAAGCCGGTATCAGAGATTATTGTCAGGAAGAATGGCAGGAAATATGTAATAGTAATTATAGAATTGTTACTTATTTTGACCAAGCCATCAAGACCCGGCAATTGGAGGGTGAGACCTGGAAGTCCATCGCTGAAGAAATTGTCAATCATCTTCCCCAGCATGTTTATTTGAGTTTTGATATTGATGGTTTGGACAGAAAGTATTGTCCAAATACAGGTACACCGGTTCCCGGAGGATTTGAATTAGAAGCCGTACTTTATCTGGTTAAAAAAATCATTCAAAGTGGGAGAAAACTTATCGGTTTCGATCTGGTGGAAATCGGTGTCGGTCAGACAGATTGGGATAGTAACGTGGGTGCAAGAATTTTGTGGCGACTCTGTAACATGTTAGTGCATAACCATACCCGCTAAATCTTGGCAAAAGAATATCCTTATATCGTTGTTCTAAAAAATACGATTCGTAAGCCGGCACATTATATAAGCTGGCTTTTGATTTTAATTACCCTGGGATCCGGACTCTATTTTTGTTTCACTCACTTAACGATGGCAGCTGTTCCAGTCCTTGTTTTATTGATGGCTATGATTGTCCTCCTGATTGTCGCCATTCGTCGCACCCAGCAGAATCATTATCCCTCTTTTTTCTGGCCAATAGTGGTCGCTTCATTATCATGGCTAATCCTTCCAAGTGGGTTTTATATAGGTCTTCTGGTTTTAATCGCTGCCTTATTCGAAAGACAGTCACATATCCCCGTTGAAGTTGGTATAGACGCTGCGGGCATTACCTTCAATCATTTTCCTGTCAAATCATATACCTGGAACCTTATTCAACGTTGTCTGATTAAAGATGGGATACTTACAATTGACTACAAAGACAACCGGTTGTATCAAAAGGAAATTTCATCTGATATTTCCGTTGAGGAAGAAAATGAATTTAATTCTTATTGTGCCGCTTGTATTCTACAAGTTGAGGAGAATGGTACTAAACCCAATAATTGATAGTTATCCTTTACTTTTGCAACATGTCTGCAAAAGTTGCTCCCTTTGTTTTATATTCTGACGGAAATGGGAATATATATGAGGATGAAACCCTCTTTGCTTTGGGCCGTTCCGCTTGGGATGCTCATCCTGTGCCCGATGGAAGCTGGATACCTTTGCCGGATGGTGGAAATTTATATGAATTGCCTGGTCGAAGGGCCATTGGGATTGATACGAAAGATGGAAGTCTGAGACTGTGTGATAAGGGTTGGGCTGTGGCAGCTTTTATTCCGCCCGCCCATACCGGTTTATATCTGGCCGCCTATGAAACCGCTCCCGATGCTCCTACTCTCCCCTTGTTTTGTTACACAGCAGCCGGTTGGTACAATCAGAAGATTTATGTCACTGCGGTGCGGATTGAACAGGATATCCGTCAGGAAGCTGCCGGTTATGATGGAAAAAAAATAAGCGATGGAGCCCAGGAATTGCTTAAAGCCTATCCCAACAACCGTTTGGTGAGACACCTGATGGACAATTGCTGCAATACTTATCATTGTCCTGCAGCCCGAAATTTATCGCTGGGTCGTTGGGAGTGTCCGGTACCCTCCTCACCTGCCTGCAATGCAAATTGTATCGGCTGTATATCCTTTCAGCCTGCTGATGAAAGTATCGTCAGTACCCAGGATCGTCTTACATTCAAACCTACCGTAGAAGAAATTGTAGAATTTACCGTTCCCCATTTGATGCAAGCCCCCTTTCCTATTGTGAGTTTCGGTCAGGGATGTGAAGGTGAACCACTTTTAATGTGGGAAACGATTCGGGATGCTATACGCGAGATGCGGAAACATACCGATAGAGGCTCCATTAATATCAATACCAATGGAAGCAACCCCGAAGCAGTGAAAGTGCTCTGTGATGCGGGATTAAATAGTATTCGCGTCAGTACCAATTCGGCACAAAAGCATCTTTACACGCAATATTACCGACCTAATAATTATTCCTTCGATGATATACTGGAAAGCATTCGGGTAGTGAGGGCAGCAGGTGGCTGGGCAAGTATTAATTATTTTGTTTTTCCGGGTGTTACCGACAGCGAAGAAGAATTCGACGCATTGCATCAACTCATTGAGAAAACAGACCTGAGTATGATACAATGGCGTAATTTCAACATAGATCCGGATTGGTACTTGGGTAAAATGAATATAGCAGATTCGGGTACTAATATGGGTATTCTGAATATGATGCAGCAATTACGCAGGTCATTTCCACATTTGCAGTACGGATATTTTAATCCGCCGATTGAACGTATTGCAGGTAATTTTACCAGTGATTTCGCGGGCGGCATTCTTACTGATCATGCCAACAACAACGCCCGTAAATAATAGTAAATTTTCACAGGAGTTAACAGGGGTTGCTCTCGCATTATTGGCGGTGGTGGTTTGGGCTGCCAATTTTGTTATCGCCAGGCGGGTGATTCATGAGATAGCTCCTATCACACTTGCTTTCTTTCGTTGGATTATTGCTGCATTCATCATGATTCCTGTGGGCTATAAAAGCCTGATTACTGAATGGCAGCAGGTAAAAGAGAACCTTTTTTATTTATTCTTTACCGCCTTCTTTGGTATTACCCTTTTTAATACTTTAGTATATGTTGCCGGTCATCATACGGAAGCCATCAATATGGCGATGATTGGAACTACCTCCTCCCCTATTTTTTCTATTATTCTGGCTTTCCTGATTTTGAAAGAGAAACCGGGCAAACTCCGTATTGTGGGAATGATTATCTGCATACTGGGTATTATCTGGTTACTGGTTAGGGGAAGTCTCCAACAACTGTTACATTTCCATCTTGCTTACGGGGATATTTGGCTTCTCGGCGGTGCTCTTTGTTTTGCCATTTATAATATTCAGGTAAGAAGAAAACCCACCGGTATTTCTTCCCCTACTTTTCTTTTGGTAGTTTTTTCTATTGGAAGTTGGCTTCTTTTGCCCGGCATGTTGTGGGAAGAATGGCGCGGA
This sequence comes from Sediminibacterium sp., assembly GCA_044341525.1. Taxonomy (GTDB): domain Bacteria; phylum Bacteroidota; class Bacteroidia; order Chitinophagales; family Chitinophagaceae; genus Sediminibacterium. The sequence continues at coordinate 8,414 of JBIIRN010000033.1, forward strand.
AATACTATTCAATGGAGTCCTTCCCTTATCGGTATGCTGGTTTATCTTGGTTCCTGTACCTCTGTCATCGGCTTTCTGGCCTGGAATGCAGCCATAGCTCGGATAGGTATCGGAAGAACTGTTTTGTTTGGCTATCTGATTCCGATTGTTGCTGCTTTCGAAGCCGTAATATTATTAGGTGAAAAATTTACTCGGGATCACCTGATCAGTGCGATTTTGGTAGCTATCGGACTTTTTCTAACGAATCTCTCACCGGAAAAGTTGAAGGGGTCTAAGAAAGAAACTCTTTAGGTGCCATTGCTACTAACAGTTCTCTATTTTTGGTTCTTCTTTTTTTACATCTTTGCATTTGAATGAATTATCAGGAAACCTTGGCTTATTTGATGGAGCGACTGCCTATGTTCAGTCGCCTGGGAGCTGCTGCCTATAAACCCAATCTGGATAATACCATTGCACTTTGCACAGCATTGGGAGACCCACAGAAAAAGATACGTAGTATACATATTGCTGGTACCAATGGTAAGGGTTCTGTGAGCCACATGTTGGCTGCTATTTTACAGGCGGCAGGGTATAAAGTGGGCCTCTATACTTCGCCACATTTGCGTGATTTTAGAGAACGTATCCGAATCAATGGCCTTCCCTGTTCAGAAAAATTTGTAGTCGACTTTACAGCAGAATGGAAAAATCTAATTGAAGAGATAAAGCCCTCTTTCTTTGAAATAACAGTTGCCATGGCATTCCGGTATTTTGCAGATAATCAGGTGGATGTTGCAGTAATTGAAACAGGACTGGGTGGAAGATTAGATAGTACCAATATCATTGAACCAGATTTGAGTGTCATTACGAGTATCGGACTCGACCACGTTCAGTTATTGGGTAATACCCGGGAGTCGATTGCCGGCGAAAAAGCCGGTATCATCAAAGCGCATACACCTGTTGTTTTAGGTCAGATGGATATTAACTTATACAAGATTTTTGAAAACAAATCACTTCAGGTTTCCGGAGCCACTGGAGATAATCTGGTTCATATCGCTTCCAATGAATGGGAGATTCTGGACCTCAGTCCGGGTGAATACCTCACCATCCATGTCAGGGAACGATTATCGGGCGCTCCGGAACATGTTTTCCAACTGGATCTGCCGGGTTGGTATCAGCAGTTGAATCTTCTCACTGTTTTGAGTTCCGTTCGCGTATTGCAACAATTGGGATATGCTATATCTTTTCATCAGGTCAAAACTGCGTTGCAGCAGGTCATTGTAACCACCGGATTACATGGAAGATGGGAGACGATACGAACTAATCCAAGAGTCATATTGGAGGTCGCTCATAATGAAGATGGGATGCGTCAGTTATCCGAACAATTAAATGTAATGAAGTTCGAAAGGTTGTTCATTATCATTGGTATGGTAAAAGACAAAGAGATCAATACTGTTCTCTCTCTCTTACCTCAGGACGCAAGTTATTTCTTTTCGAATGCTTCAATTCCACGGGCATTACCGGCAAACGAATTAATGTTGTTTGCTAAAAAATATGGCTTGAATGGTGAAGTCATCCCTGATGTAAATATCGCCTTGGAAAAAGCCCTTACACAGGCAGATAAAAAGGACTTGATAGTAATTTGTGGAAGTATTTTTCTGGTAGGGGAAGTTGATACAGTTCGATTCGGGCAGACTAATACGTAAGCTTACCTAATTTTTCCAGGGCCCGGAAGATGGTTGTGACATGCATGGATTGAATAAAGGCATGGTTGCGAAACAATTCAATCAATTCATCTATGCTAACTAATTGTATTTCGATATCTTCCCCCGGATCAGGTGTTGGTTCCTGTATTTTTTTACCACCGGTGGCCAGGAACATATACATGAGATTGCTATGGGTGGATGGGTTGGATGAGATAATTCCCAGTTCTTCAAAATGATTAAAAGCATAACCCGTTTCTTCCAGTAATTCCCGGGCAATCGCATCTTTTTTTGAAGAATCCTCCGCATCCACACAACCACCCGGCAACTCCAATCCTGTATGTTGTAATGCATGCCGGTATTGCCTTTCTAAAATTACCTGTCCCTCTTCAGTAAGCGCAAATGCACATACCCAATCAGGAAAATCGTATACATAGTAAGGGGTAACAATTTTACCATCCGGCTTTTCACAAGTGTCGACCCTTATGTTCAGCCAATTCTCGCTGAACAGCGTTTTGGATTCAATTTTTTTCCATCTTAAATCTCTTTCCTCTACCATTGATTTCTATTTCGAAGGGAATTGATATGTGCCACATGGTGTTTGCCATGCCAGGCATATAAAGTTATCAGGAACCAGACACTCATATCTCGCTGACTTACCGGGTGAAAAATAGTTTTTTCCAGATCGTCAGGGGAAATATTTTTCAACAGCAAAACCCATCTTCTGTGTAATGCATGTAATAAGGTCACCGATATATTTACAGGCGCTTGTTGAACATCCGGCAACTCGCTCCAGACATTTTCATCATAAGCCTTCAAAGTCGGGTGGTCTTCCGTTAAAGCCAGTTTAGTTCTGATAAAGGCATTCATATGACTATCAGCAATATGATGCACCAATTGATGAACAGTCCATCCTCCCTCTCTATAAGGTGTTTGAAGTTGCCATTCATCGAGTTGCGCGAGAGCTCTTTCCAGGTCTTCAGGGAGGAATGCAATGTCAGCGATGGCAGCAGTAAGGTTTTCCGCAGTATAGTCGGTTGGTTTAAATTTTCCGATGGGGTATTTTAGTTCTTCGCTCATAGGTTTCAGTTTTATTCTTCTCGAAGGTGATGACCGGTCATTTGAATGAAAACATCTTCCAGATTGGCTTTTCTTAGTTCACCCGCTTTTTCAAATCCACTCGCCAGCAGGTTGTCAATCAATTTTCCGGGTTGATCGAGGGCAATGATTTTTCCCTGATCAATAATGGCTACCCGGTCGCACAATACTTCGGCCTCATCCATGTAGTGAGTCGTGATGATGATGGTAGTACCTTGCTGCCGGATTTCCCGTATTAATTCCCAAAGATTTCTTCTTGCCTGCGGATCTAAACCGGTGGTAGGCTCATCTAAAAAAATGATTTGTGGTTGATTGATCAGGGTAGTTGCAATGGAGAATCTCTGTTTTTGTCCCCCACTCAATTCCTTGAATTTTGCTTTGCTCTTATCTCTTAGATTTACTTTATCCAGTAATGAAATCGGATCGACCACCCGATTATATAGGCCTGCAAATAATTCAATCAACTCTGTCAAATTAAGGTTTGGATAGAAACCGGAGGTCTGTAATTGTACTCCAATGATCTTTTTGATTTCATTGGGTTGTTGATCTAAATCATAGCCACGTATGGTTACTTTTCCGGCGGTCTTTGGCCGAAGGGTTTCCATGATTTCAAGGGTAGTTGATTTTCCGGCACCATTTGGACCCAGTAACCCAAAAATTTCACCATCTATCACTTCAAAACTGATTCCCCGAACCGCTTCAAAGTCCCCATATTTTTTATGTAAATCAGTTACCCGAATGACTGGTTCTTTCATACCGCTTGAAATCTCTTGAATAAAATTGAAATATATGCTGGAGTAAAGGTAATTAAACCTTCGGTAAAAGAGTCGGGTACTTATCGTCAGCTTCTAGTATAAAAGATATTCTCCGCGGCTATTGACGCTGATCAGGGGTAGTTTTTTGTGCTGCTCAAAATAGTCAAATGCTTGTTTTAACTTAGATGAGAACCGCTGGTATTCAAAATTATCCCGCATGTTCTTCGACATAAATTGTTCACTGCGGGGGGTGTGGTATCTAATCGGGAAAATATGCACCGGAATAAAATCCTGTCCCTGCTCCTTGGCAAGCGAAGCCAGCAAATAAAGTTCCTCCATGGGTTCGTCTTTGATGGGTATGCATCCTGTCGTTACGCAACTTCCGTGAATAAAAATACCTCCGCCAGGGCGAACGGAATCACTGAGCAGTCCATCTGAAGCATTTGGATAACTGATGCCCAGTGCCATGTGAAACTCACTGCGGGGTCGAAATTCTGTGACATGATAAAATCCTTCCGGAACCTGGTAATCATTTTCATACCGCTTAGGCCCCAATGAACCCGATAAAGTACAGATGCGATAGGTTTTGAATAATTGAAATGGTTCTGAGGATGAATTTCTTACCCATACCTCCAGTTGACTATCATATTTAAAACTTCTTATATAAAGTTGTCGGGCTGGCCAAGAAAGTTTTTTAGCGGTGAATTCTTTTTTCAAAATTTCTTCTTTCGAAATACCGGGGACTTTCGCTGAGAAGGCAGAAATGGATAAAAGAGATGCCAGATCCTGTGCCTGTAAAGACAGGGCGATGAATGAAAGCATTAAAGAATAAAAGAAACGCATCGGGCTCTAAATTATCAATATTTCAACGCAGATAATGATAAAATATTATTAAAAAGTCTTTGATGACAGAATTTCTATCTTTGTAAAATTATTACGAACTGAATAGAAAATATATGCTCAAGGCCGGAATTCTGGGAGGCGGACAATTAGGAAGAATGTTATTACAGGCGGCTGCCAATTATCCAGTGGTTACTTATGTCTTAGAAAAGTCAGCTGATTGCCCGGCAGGTCACCTCTGTCAACATTTTGTGGCGGGCGATATAACCCGGGAGGATGATGTTTACTCTTTTGGTAAGGGATTGGATGTTCTCACCATTGAAATTGAGAAAGTAAATGTTAGGGCACTGGAAAGACTGTCGGAGGAAGGCGTGAAAGTAATTCCACATCCATCTGTTATCAAGACGATTCAACAGAAAATCAGTCAAAAGGCTTTTTATGCCGATCATAGTATCCCAACACCTGAATATGTGATTACTCATTCCCAGGATGACCTGCATAATTATCTGGACAGATTACCTGCCGTGCATAAAATTAGTGCAGGCGGTTACGATGGAAGGGGTGTGCAGGTTTTGGAGACTCATCAGGATCTTTCTCTTGCATTTGATGCCCCTGCCATTTTAGAGAAAAAAATTACAATCAGCAGAGAATTATCTATGCTGGTGGCTTGCAGTCAAAATGGCGAATTAGCAATTTATCCTCCGGTTGAAATGATGGTAGACCCCTATCTCAATCAGCTGGATTATCAAATTTCGCCAGCAATTTTACCGGATGAAGTTTATTGGAAAGCGGAGGCCATTGCGGTCAAAGTGGTACAATCATTTAAGAGTGCCGGGTTATTTGCGGTAGAATTGCTGGTAGACCCTCAAAACGATGTTTGGGTGAATGAAACTGCTCCCCGCGTTCACAACAGTGGTCACCATACCATTGAAGGTAATTATAGTAGTCAATTTGATATGCTTTGGCGTATTATGTTGGGTTATCCATTGGGAAATACGGATCCGGTTCTGCCCAGTGCCATGGTAAATATGGTAGGTTCCGACAAACATTCCGGCGAAGCAGTATATGAAGGATTAGAGCAAATCCTGGCAATGGACCATTGTTTTGTTCACGTCTATGGAAAAAAAGAAACCCGACCCGGGAGAAAAATGGGACATATCACCGTGATGCATGCTGACCGAACAGAATTGCTCCATATATGTCATAAAATCAAGCATACCCTGCGTGTCATCAGTGACACACCTACAGCATAGATTGATTATCGGGGCTCGCTGACCAATCTTTTCTTCACGTTCAGGCTTTTTATATAGCCTAAACCAATCAAACTTTTTAATTGTAGTCCCGGAGATGTTTTATTCGGACCAAATAGTCGAACATCATCATCATAAATCATGTCGAGACTATAGGTTGCAGAAAAATTC
>JBIIRN010000200.1:0-4127 GCA_044341525.1 Sediminibacterium sp.
GCCTTAACCGTTCAAACAGGGGTTTAATCACTGAACTACTGATCTGATCACTTAACAGAATAGTTACCAGCGCCATTGCAATCCAGGGAATAGCATTTTTCTTAAAATTGATAATAGAGAAAAGCAATAGAAAAAAATAAACGGGCGTCCAGGTAATCGATTCACGCCACCAGGGTACGAGGGCATCCAGTAGCGGATGGGTGGCCTTCCCATTAATTAGCAGAAAGAGCTTACGATCGATTTGTTCGATCCACACGGGCAGAATCTGCAACCAAATAGATGACAATTGTGTCAGAGATATCACGGTGCAAAGATAGGATTTAGTTGTGGGGGAATGCAGCGTTTAGAAGCCACTTTGTCGGTTCATCCCTTATTTTACTTTATCGGCGATGATGATGAGTCGCGGTGAATGTGCAGCATCAAACGGAGCCAGGTGATAATCACCAAATATCTCTCTGATCTGCAAACCCTGATAACTCAACATTTCCGAGAAATCATGTAAAGTAAATTTGGCTACTCGTTCTGTAAATAGATGTCGTAGTTTTCCTTCGGGTGCATCGGCCACCTGTATTTGTTTGAAAATATGTTCTTCATCCTGCCATTTGGCAATTTGAAATACCAACTCCTCCGATTCTTTTTGTTGATATGATTGTGGTAATTCCAGGGCAGCTTTTTTCACATTGATATAGTCCATCACCAGTGTTCCCCCCTTTTTGAGGCCAACAGCCATACTATGGATGGCACTGTCATGTTCTCTTCGTGTGAGGAAATATCCAAAACTGGTGAATACGTTAAAGGCGTAATCATAATAATTGATGCGGAAGGGCATACGCATATCATGCCGGTAAAAATGGAGGTAATCATTCTCCTCTTGCAATGCCTCCCGGATGGAAGCCTCAGAAAGGTCGACACCCGTAACATCAAAACCCATATCATTGAGTACCTTACAGTGTCGGCCCTTTCCACAGGCCCAGTCAATCATGCGTGCCCCGGGCGAGGGATGCAGATAGGCAATGAGCTTTTGGAGAAACATTTCAGCTTCTTGCTCATCACGGTGCTTATACAGCTGATGGTAGTAGGGCGAATTGAACCAATCTTCAAACCAGTTGGGAGAAATCATTGCCGGCAAAATTACACTCTTCGCGCTCAAAAAAATAAGAGTTAACTTTGCACACATTTTATTTTTTAATTATGGCATTGATTAAGAGCATTTCAGGTATCCGGGGAACCATGGGCGGAAAAGCCGGTGAGGGTCTGACCCCCCTCGATGTAGTTCGGTTCACTGCTGCTTTTGGAACCTGGGTGGGTACTCAGCAGGTGGGAAAGAAAATCGTGGTGGGCAGGGATGGCCGTATAAGTGGGCCGATGGTTCAGCAACTGGTGATGCATACCTTATCGGGACTGGGGATGGAGGTAATTGATCTGGGACTCAGTACAACCCCTACCGTGGAAATGGCAGTGGTGAGAGAAAAGGCAGCCGGGGGGATTATTATTACCGCCAGTCATAACCCCCGTGAATGGAACGCCCTGAAATTACTGAACAGCCGGGGTGAATTCATCAGTGCGGAAGCAGGTGCCACCGTTCTGGAACTGGCTACCAGGGAAGAATTTAATTTCGCAGAAATAGATCAACTGGGGCCCATCATTTCCGCCAGCGATGCCATCGATCATCACATACAGGCCATATTGGACTACCCTTTGGTAGATCAGGCCGCCATTGAAAAGGCCAATTTCAAAGTAATCGTGGATGTAATTAACAGTACGGGGGCTATTTCCGTTCCCCCGCTATTGGAGGCATTGGGTGTTCAGAAAGAAAATATCACCTTGCTCCACGGTGAAGTAACCGGCAGGTTTTCACATAACCCTGAACCCCTTCCCGGGAATTTAACCGAATTATCCATGGCAGTAAAAAACAGTGGGGCACATTTGGGTATTGCTGTTGACCCCGATGTTGATCGCCTCTGTTTTGTTTGTGAAGACGGCAGCTTTTTTGGGGAAGAATATACCCTGGTGGCTGTAGCTGATTATGTGCTCAGTCGTCGGCAGGGCAATACAGTGAGTAACTTATCGAGCACACGTGCATTAAAAGATATTACTGAAAAAAGAGGGGGACAATACTTCCCCAGCGCAGTGGGGGAAGTGAATGTAGTTGAGAAAATGAAATCAGTGAATGCGGTCATAGGCGGGGAAGGAAATGGAGGAATTATTGTTCCTGATTTCCATTATGGAAGGGATGCCCTCATCGGTATAGCTTTATTTTTGAGTCACCTGGCCAGAGAAGAAAAATCCATTCGTCAGTTGCGCAATACCTACCCGGATTATTTCATGAGCAAGAACAAAATCGATCTGAAATCGGGTATTGACCTGCAAGAAATCTTTGCCGACCTTAAAGAAAAGTATAAAAAATATCCTATCAATACCGAAGATGGGATGCGGATTGATTTTGAGACTGACTGGGTACACCTTCGCAGTAGCAATACAGAACCCATTATTCGAATCTATTCTGAAAGCAGTTTGGAGGCATCCGCAGATAACATAGCCAGAAAGATTATGACGGATATTCAGGAATCACTGAAAAAAACAGGACAAATTTAATCTGGTCATTCAGTAATTTTAATGAGGATGGAAAGAGTATATCTCGACAATGCGGCTACAACCCCACTCGACCCGAGGGTGGTGGAAGCTATGTTGCCATACATGACCACGCATTTTGGTAATCCTTCTTCGATTTATAGCTATGGAAGGGAAACCCGCATGGCTATTGAAAAAGCCAGAAAATCTGTGGCAGCCATTCTGGGAGCCCGCCCATCGGAAATCTTTTTTACCAGTGGTGGAACGGAAAGTAGCAATACCGTAATTCAGGCAGCAATCAGGGATTTGAACTGCACCCGTATCATCAGCTCGAAAATAGAACACCACGCCACCCTACATACCATTGAACACCTGCAAAAAACCGGGGCAGCCACTGTGCATTATGTTGATCTGCTTCCGAACGGACACATCAACCTGGTTCACCTGGAACAACTTTTATCAGCCCCCGGAGGTAAGTGCCTGGTGACCCTGATGCATGCCAATAATGAAATTGGCAATCTTCTTGACATTGAAGCAGTAGGTAATCTCTGTGAAAAATACGACGCGCTCTTTCACAGTGATACGGTTCAAACAGTCGGCCACTACCCTTTTAACCTGAAGGAATCTAAGGTTCAGTTCATCACTGGCGCCGGACATAAATTTCATGGACCCAAAGGGGTAGGCATCCTTTATATCAGTGACCGGGTGAGTATTCAACCCATGTTGCATGGAGGAGGTCAGGAGCGAAATATGCGGGCAGGTACAGAAAATGTTTATGGCATCATCGGTTTTGCCAAAGCTCTGGAACTGGCAACTGAACAATATGAAGCTGACAGCAACTATATCGGGGGTATCAAACATTATATGATGCAGCAGCTGAAGACTCATCTTCCGGAAGTAGCTTTTAATGGTGATCCAGAAGGGAAAAGTTTATATACAGTTCTGAGTGCTTCCTTTCCTAAAACCAATCAATCGGAGATGCTGCTGTTCAACCTGGATATAAATCATATCTGTGCCAGTGGCGGCAGTGCCTGTTCCAGCGGAGCGAATAAGGGATCTCATGTGATTGAAGCACTGCAGCAACACAGTGATGAGCGGGTAACCATCCGATTCTCCTTTTCCCGCCATACTTCCCGTGAAGAGATAGATTATACCATTGAAGTGCTCAAAAAGATCGTGTAAACAGTTTATTTATCTGTTTTCGTCATCAGAGAAATCATCTTCATCCTCCCCTGCTGTCAGGTTTCCCAGGTTCATCATACTTCCCATCAGATCCTGGAAGGCAACCCGGTCATCATTCATTTTTTTGCTTATCAGGGAATAAACAGATAACCCATAGAGTACAAACTCCATCAGCAAAGCGCTCTCCGATTCATTGGCTTGGGGGAAGAATTTTTTGACCAACGCATGCAACCCATCGACGCGATACAAGTGTTGGATCTTCTTTTCATCTGACAAATCCCCTGAAAGTTCCAATACATTTCCTGCATCAAACCATCGGATAACAGATAAGTAGGGATTATCTGATTTTTTCTCTTCAGCTGATTGTTTCCCGG
>JBIIRN010000201.1:0-4103 GCA_044341525.1 Sediminibacterium sp.
AATAAAAAAAACAGCAGCCTATTGGTAAAGGGTCTGTTATTGCAGGAGTTCATTTTATTCTATTACCAGTGTATTAAAAAAGTCTTCAGCTTCTTTAAGTTTGCTAAAATTGGATCGGGATAAAACACTGATTTGATAGAAATTAGAACCCGAGAAAAAGTTGATGGAATAGAGATTGTTCCCTTTTAGTTCTTCAATATTAGATTTACTCACATCAAGTTCAAGTTTCAAACATTTTTTTCCTTTGAATTGAATAAATTCATCTTTTTTCACACTAGCGTTGCCCATTTGTTGTAACATTCCACTTTTCATTTGATTCCAGATACCATCTCCCATATTTTTAATTGTTTCTGCTTGGAGTCCCATGAGGGACATATCCATTGACATAGCAGCATAATTGATGATGGAGTCTTTGGAATACTCGAATACTTTGATTCCACCTTCATTGGAAGTTATGCGTGCATTACCCGGGAAGGTTACTTTAACTTTTTCTCCAAGTACGGTGACGGAAGGTTGGGCTATGAGAAGGGCTGAAAATAGCAGAAAGGTGAAGGAAAGCAGGTATTTTTTCATAGCATGATTTTCGCTCAATTTAGCAATCTAGTTCGATATGGCGATAGGTTAGGAACAAAAAATTATTACCTTTGCATCCATTGGTTCGGTAGCTCAGCTGGATAGAGCAACTGCCTTCTAAGCAGTAGGTCATTGGTTCGAATCCAATCCGAATCACAGGGAAGTCTTTCAGAAATGAAAGACTTTTTTATTGGGTCAGCTGGATAGAATAATCCGCCTTAGGCGGAAGGTCATTGGTTCGAATCCAATCCGAATCACTTCTCCATTGTTGGTCGCCTGACCAACAGCCATGAGTGATTTTCTTCGCCCAATTATCTATTAATATGCCGTCCGCCGTAGGCGGGCTATGAGTTTCCGTTGTTGTTTGCATGACCAACAGCCATGAGTGATTTTCTTCGCCCAATGATCTATTAATATGCCGCCCGCCGTAGGCGGGCTATGGTTTTCCATTGTTGTTTGCCTGACCAACAGCCATGAGTGATTTTAATCACCCAATGATCTATTAATATGCCGCCCGCCGGAGGCGGGCTATGAGTTTCCGTTGTTGGACCTGTCCGCCTCTGGCGTATCTCCTGACCAACAACCACGAATGATTTCCCTCGTGCATTGATCTATTAATATGCCGCCTCCCGCGCCATATACGGGATTCGGGTTTATCACCCCTAAAATTTCAAAGGTGCTTGAACAGGTACAAATACCTGATATAACCACCCTGCTTCAATGTTAAGGAAGAGGTATCTTTGTATAGCTGCCTCGAAAAAGGTGAATGCATTTCACAAAATTACTTCTGAAATATGGAAACAATAGTAATAGATGTCTTACAAGAAAAAGCAATGACCATTTTAAGGTCACTGGCATCCCGTCAATTAATAAGGATGCCATCCAACTATGATACCCAACATCAATTCCATGTGAACAAAAAACCATCTGATTTTCGTGGAAGTATTTCTGCTGAGACTGCGGAAAAATTTCATTTACATATTCAGCAAAGTCGTAATGAATGGAACAACGATTGTTAGCTGATTCTAATACGATTATCGATTACGTCGGGAATCGACTTCCCGAACAGTCTGCTTCCTGGTTAGATTCTCATTTAAATAAAGTATTTTCTGTATCTATTATTTCTAAAATTGAAGTGCTCGGATTCAATGCTGAAAACGATGATCTTTTACAATTATCATCTTTTATTCAACTTGGAAAACTGATTGAATTGGATGAATTAATAGCGGATAAAACCATTGAACTTAGAAGAAAGAAGAAAATCAAGTTACCCGATGCCATCATCGCAGCATCGGCAATAATACATGAATTGGCATTGGTTACCCACAACCGCACCGATTTCAAAAATATCGATGGTTTGGTTTTAATTGACCCTTATGAAATCGAGGTGAATTAAACTTTTCCGTTGTTGGACCGGTTCGCCTCTGGCGGAACTTGTGCGCCTCTGGAGCATCGCCTGACCAACAGCCATGAATGATTTTCCTCGCCCAATGATCTATTAATATGCCGCCCGCCGAAGGCGGGCTATGAGTTTCCGTTGTTGTTTGCCTGACCAACAGCCATGAGTGATTTTCTTCGCCCAATAATCTATTAATATGCCGCCCGCCGTAGGCGGGCTATGAGTTTCCGTTGTTGTTTGCCTGACCAACAACCATGAATGATTTCGATTGCCGTTGTTGATCGCCTGACCAACAGCCATCAATTTTTCCCCTCGCCCAATAATAGCCATATATTATTTTTAACCCAACCACCAATCTAATATCACTATTCCGCTAATTGGTAAAAATTGTAAATTCATTCATGCTAAAATTTCTTTTTTCCCTTTTGCTTCTTTTCAGCCAATTTTTAAATCCCCTTTTTTCATACTCTCAATCTTTTCCCGTCGTCATCTTCCATTCCGGCGAAGCCGGATACCATACCTTTCGTATTCCTGCCATCATTCAAAATGCCAAAGGTCATCTACTCGCTTTTTGCGAGGGGAGAAAATCGGGATCAGGCGATTTTGGTAACATCGATATTGTTGTGAAGCGCAGTACTGATGGTGGCAACACCTGGAGTGAACTGCAAGTGGTCGCAGAACAGGGTGACCTGCAGGCAGGTAACCCCGCTCCCGTCCTAGATCGTCTGCATCCGGAATATCCAGGCAGAATCTTTTTATTTTATAATACAGGCAATCAATCAGAACAACACATCCGCGAAGGAAAAGGTCAACGTGAAACATGGTTCCGCTGTTCTGATGATGGTGGAATTACCTGGCAACCTCCCGTCAACATTACTTCTCAGGTACACAGACATTCGGGAAATGATTCATTGCAAGGAGATTGGCGCAGTTATGCCAATACCCCCGGTCATGCCCTGCAAATAATAAACGGACCTTATCGGGGCAGATTGGTGATTGCTGCCAATCATTCTGCCGGACCTCCTCAGGCCCGCTTTAGAGATTATCGGGCCCATGCTTTCTTCTCAGATGGTAAAACTTTTAAATTGAGTGAGGACGTTTATTATCCGGGAAGCAATGAATCTATGGCCGCAGAACTGGGTTCCGGGGGAATCCTACTTAATACCCGCAATCAAAGTGGTGATGCCAAATGCCGGATCATCTCGCGCAGCAAAGATGGTGGGCAACATTGGGATACTACCTACCCGGAAAAAAGTTTGATCGATCCCGTTAACCAGGGGTCTGTTCTGACCATAGGGTATAAAGGTCAAAAAGCAGTAATCGCACATTCCCATGCGCAGGATAGCTTAAGACGTAACCACCTGATGCTGCATATCAGTGAAGATGATGGCATTACCTGGTTACTCCATCAACTGATCGATCAGGCACCTGAAGGCGCTGCCAAAGATTATACTGCCTACTCAGATATCGTGCTATTATCCAGAAAAAAGCTGGGAATAATCTATGAGCGAAATGGCTATCAGGAAATTGTTTGGACAAGTGTAGGGTTGCCCCAACGTCTTACCCGCCCGAAGCGTTGAGTAATTTTTTTCTTCTTTCCATCATCTCCCGCCAGGTCGTAAGTATGATTTTATTTTCTTCCAGATATCTTTTTAATTCCGGCGATTGCATCGCCAGCCAATCCGCCCTGCGAATAGTTCCTGAAGAAGATATATGTTCAAAATGCTCACCCGCCACCGAACAATGCATGATTACCATGGTAATCCCGGGTTGCAATGCATCAAAAGAACGCATGTATTGCTCCGCAGCCAATTGCTGCAGCTCTTTATCACTCACTTTTTCTTTCGGATACCGAAAGCCATAACTCGAATTGTGCAGGTCATCTATCACGGGTAGTCCGGCCTGCCACAATTTATTGCCAATGGCTTTTGCTTGCTCAACTGAAAGTAGTCCGCCATTCGTTTTTTGTACAAGCGTACTATGCCCTCCGGGAAACATCACCGGTATTTTTTCGCGCATCCCAATGGATAGGTATTGTTCCAAAAAGGCCGGGGTTGCAAAGAGTGTTCCCATGTGAGAGTCCAGATGCGTGGGTTCCCATCCGGCGCGGCGGGCACGTGCTATTTGGGCT
>JBIIRN010000202.1:0-4091 GCA_044341525.1 Sediminibacterium sp.
TGCCGCAACTGAGAATCAATTCCCCATTTTCATCTACTGCAGTACCATTCGTGGTATAACCACCGGGTAAGCCGCCGATTTGTCCCAGGTATTCCGCCACACGGGTAGCAATATTTATTCTGAATACATAATTGCTCTGAGTCACCAATACCAATCTGCCTTCCGCGTCAGCGACCATATCTCCTCCCCAGGAAGTACAACTTGATCGAACGAAAATGCCATTCCCCGGTTTATCAGTAATAACACCCAAATCAGTGATCGTGGGTTGCCCCTCCGTTGTAAACCTTATCAGGTGTTCCCCATCATTGGTGAGCGCATATCCAAATCCATCCGCACCAATCGTCATTCGAGATATCTGGTTGGCTACATCCGTTCTGTTCTTCAGCAGGTTCAGGGATTGGTTATCTAAGTAAGTGAAATGAGCTTCAGGTTGACTGAGGTCCATGAAACGCAACTCAGAAGCATACATGGGAAAATAAAATAAGCGGTTGGACTTCTTATCATACGCTACAGATGCAACTGATCCGCCCATCGGACTCCGAAGGGTATCCATTTGTCCGTTCGCTTCCACAAAAGCACTTTGCTGCAATGCGAGATAAGTTTGGAATCCATGAGTTTTCACCGCATATTTTTGACCGGGCTGAAACAAATCCTTCACCAATACCTTGCACTTGCCATCTATCTCCCGCATCTGGTTGTATTGGATGGGCTGTGCCGGGTCGGAAGAAACAAAAAAGATACGCTGGGAGGGACTTTGAGCAGATACAGCTAATGCAGTGAAAGCACTCAATACTGTCAGCAAAAATTTTCCGGTTGTCATGGCAGGAAATTGTTTTCTCATCAGGATATAACGTAAAATTACTGATTTTGAGGATATAACGTCGGGAAAAAACACGCCTTTGCCCTAATTTTATCCTCAAATTGTCGCCCATGTTTCGCCTTTTTGTCCTTTCTATAGTAGTCGGGCTACTTCCCCCTACTTTAATGGCCCAGCAGGATAGTATGTCCACCCCCAAAGACATTCAGCTAATCGCTGAATTTACGAATGCAGATTACAATATGGGAAATGTGCCCGTGGGAAAGGGGGCTGAATTCAATGTGTACATTAAAAATATCTCAAGCAGCGATACCCTCGAAATTGTAGATGTCAAAGTAAGCTGTGGTTGTACCACCCCAAAATACCGCAGCAAGGATCCTATTTTACCCGGCAAATCCAGTTATATAACGCTGGGGTTCAATGGTAGCGGGGGAGGAGCTTTCACCAAATTTGCCGACATCATCTTCAAATCGGGTCAGTCCAAACAGGTAAAGTTTTACGGAGTAGCCGTCGCAGAACCTGAACCCGCCTCTCCAAAACAATGATGCCCGTTGCAAGGCAACAGGCATCGAACCGATGATGGTTGTTGTTGTATGTTAGAATATTTCAAGTCCGGAGAAGAAGAAACTGCCTTCAATCGCAGCATTCTCATCACTATCGCTCCCATGAACGGCATTCTCGCCCACAGAAGAAGCATATTTTTTACGGATAGTACCTTCTGCTGCCTGGGCAGGATTGGTAGCGCCGATTAATGTACGAAAATCCGCTACCGCATTCTCTTTTTCCAGGATGGCAGCAACTATCGGACCGCTGCTCATGAAGTTCACCAGCTCCCCGTAAAAAGGACGCTCACTGTGAACAGCATAAAAACGACCGGCTTGCTCGGCTGTCAATCGGGTCCATTTCATGGCACGTATGGTAAAGCCTGCCTGCAGGATCTGATCGATAATAACACCGGTATATCCTTTGGAAGTAGCATCCGGCTTAATCATGGTAAAAGTTCTGTTGCTCATGTTAGTTGGTTTTGGGGGGCAAAGGTAGGAGTTTGCCTTGGTTTGTGGAAAGATGAGGGCATTTTTCACCATCAAGCGGCAAATACTTTTGCCTGTACAAGCAGGAAATTGCAATTTTGCTGCCTGCATGAAATTAATTCAAGAATTTTACCCCCTGCTGCATCAACCCGCCCGGGTAGTGATAACCACCCACCAGAAGCCCGATGGAGATGCCCTGGGATCCTCCCTGGGTCTTTTTCATTTTCTGCAACAATTAGGACATACCGTTAAGGTGATTTCACCTACCAACTGGCCCGATTTTCTCAATTGGCTGCCGGGTATCGGGGAGGTGATTAATTTCGAAAGCCACCGCGATAAGGGTCGGCAATTGGTTTCCGAGGCAGATTATATTTTCTGTCTTGACTTTAATATCCTGCATCGGACCAAGCACCTGGAACCTTTGCTGGAAGCTGCACCCGGCAAGAAAATACTAATTGATCATCACCAGGAACCACAGGTGACTGCCTTCGACTGGGGCATAAGTGATACCGGTAAAAGTTCCACCTGTGAGATGGTGTATGACTTCATCGTTGATTCCGGCCACGATCAACACATCAATAAAGATGTCGCTGCCTGTTTGTATACGGGAGTTATGACTGATACCGGTTCCTTCCGCTTTCCTGCTGCTACCGCTTCTGTTCATCGCATGGTGGCAAGATTGAAGGATACCGGCATCCGACACTCGCAAATCCATGATGAAGTCTTCGATAATTTTTTAGAAAACCGGCTGCGCTTCATCGGTTATGCCCTGCTCAACCGAATGGATGTTCTCTATGAATATAATACCGCCCTTATGTACATCACCAAAGCCGATCTGCACCGCTTTCAGATTAAAACAGGTGATACGGAAGGATTGGTGAATTACCTGCTCTCCATCCAGGGCATTCGTTTCGCAGCGCTGGCAATCGATCGTGATGAAGAGAGAAAATGGAGCTTCCGCAGCAAGGGCGATTTCGATGTAAACAATTTTGCCCGCCTCCATTTTGAGGGGGGTGGCCATTTCAATGCTGCGGGAGGCCGAAGCAGCGATAGTTTGGAAATGACCGTGAATAAGTTCCGGGAAATATTACCTTCGTACCTAAATCAACTTCAATAAATGAAAAAGTTCACCCCGCTGATAGCAGTCCTGGTCGTGCTCGCAGGTTGCAATCAATACCAAAAAACACCCTCAGGCGTTGCTTATTCCATTTCCGGAGGCAGCAAAACAAAAATCAAACAGGGACAAATATTCAAATACAATATTGAATATAAAATCGCTCCCAAAGACTCTGTATTCAATACGACTTTTGGCCATGTGCCCGGCTTTATGCAATATGACAGCAGCCGAATTTCTCCCCATAGTTTCCTGGAACTAATCAGTAAATGTGGCGAGGGGGATAAGATCAACTTCTCCCTAAGTGTTGATTCTTTGAAAAAATTAGGTATGCTGGAATACAACCAGTTTTTCCGTAAAAATGATTTGATTAAAGGGAAGATGGAAATTCTGAAAGTTTTCAAAGGTGAGGAAGAAGCCAATAATGATTACAAGAAAGAAATGGAAGCGGAACAAAAACGCGAAGCCAAAGAACTGAAAGAATATGCTACCAAGCAACAACTTAAAACAGAGGAACTGCCTTCCGGTGTGCTTGTGGTAGTAGAACAGGCCGGTGATACTATGAAAGCTAATCCGGGCAGAATTGTTAGTATGATGTACAAAGGATATTTTACCAATGGTAAAGTGTTTGATGCTAATATGGGACCTACTGCTGTCAATAAAGAACCCCTGGTTTTCCAGATTGGCTCGGGTGGAATTATTCCGGGCTTAGAGAGTGGACTGGCAAAATTTGGCAAGGGCGGTAAAGGAAAGATTCTCATTCCTGCTATGCAGGCGTATGGTATAACCGGACAGCCCCCTGTTATTCCTGCCTATACCAATCTCATCTTTGATGTGGAAGTTAGTGATGTTTCTCTTCAGGCACCCCCTGCTCCGGCACCACCTGCGGCTCCTATGCCACAGGCCCCCTCAGGAAAGAAATAATTTCCGGTGATTGAATTTTATTAAAAGCACTGCAACCGCGGTGCTTTTTTTATTGCAGCAGTCGGGTTAACTGAATGGCTTCTTTTGCAGCCGAGGGGTCATGTACTCTTAACAGCATGGCTCCCTGCAACAGACCGGCTGTATGTAAAACCGAAGTGCCATTCAAAGCTTCCGCAGGCGAATTTCCCAGGGTTTTATAAATCAT
>JBIIRN010000204.1:0-4037 GCA_044341525.1 Sediminibacterium sp.
ATACTGAGTGTGAAAGATGGTGCCAGTGTAAAGAAAGGAGATGTGATCTGTACCTGGGATCCGTTTAACAACGTAATCATCGCAGAAATCAACGGTACCATTAAGTTTGAAAACATCATTGAAGGTATTACCTACCGGGATGAATCAGACGAACAAACCGGTCACCGCGAGAAAGTGGTAATTGAAACCAAAGATAAAACCCGCATCCCCACTTTGATTGTCGGTGGTGGAAAAGACGGCAAGCATTATAACCTGCCGGTAGGTTCACATATTGTGGTAGAAGAAGGAGATGAAGTGAAGGCCGGACAGGTACTCGTGAAGATTCCTCGTATCCTCGGTAAATTGAGGGATATCACCGGAGGTCTGCCTCGCGTTACTGAATTGTTTGAAGCCAGAAATCCGGGTAACCCTGCCATCGTTTGTGAGATCGACGGAGTAGTTAGCTTCGGTGGTGTGAAAAGAGGTAACCGGGAGATTACTGTTGAATCGAAAGACGGCATGGTGAAGAAATACCTGATTCCGTTGACTCGCCAGATCCTGGTACAAGATGGTGACTTCGTGAAAGCCGGTACGCCAATGTCTGATGGCCAGGTGTCTCCTGCAGATATCCTGTCTATTAAAGGACCTTATGCCGTTCAGGAATATGTGGTGAATGAAATCCAGGAGGTTTATCGTTTACAGGGCGTACGCATCAATGATAAGCACATTGAGGTAATCGTTCGACAGATGATGAAGAAAGTAGAGATCGTAGATGCCGGAGATACCAAATTCCTGGAGGAGGACCTCGAAGATCGCTTTGACTTTATCGAAGAGAACGACCGGATTTATGATAAGAAAGTTGTGACCGAACCCGGTGATAGCGCTAAATTCAAGGCCGGCCAGATCGTTACCCTTCGTGAATTAAGAGAGGAAAATTCCATTCTGCGCCGCAGTGACAAGAAACTCGTAGAAGTGCGCGATGCCCATCCCGCTACAGCAAAGCCCGTCTTGCTGGGTATTACCAAGGCATCTCTGGGTGTACAAAGCTGGATCTCAGCTGCGTCTTTCCAGGAGACCACCAAGGTATTGAGCCAGGCGGCTATTCAGGGTAAGGCAGATCTGATGCTCGGACTGAAGGAAAATGTGATCACAGGTCACCTGATTCCTGCCGGTACCGGACTCAAAGACTTCGATGGTTTGATTGTAGGCAGCAAGGAGGAATATGAGGTGTTAACCACCACCCGCGAGGCCATGAGCTTCGATGAGGAAGAGTAAGGAATGCTGAAATCGAAATGATATCAAAGGCAGCAGTGATAAACTGCTGCCTTTTTTTCTTCTGTCCAGACCTGTTTTAGGGCCGTATTTTTGCCTAAATGACGTAATTTGCAGCATATTTTATTCATCATTTTTACAAGTTTTTCATGAAAAACAGCAACCAAATTATACAAGCAGTTCTGGGTATCGCCGTACTCATACTCTTCTTTTTGCATTTCTCCGGTAAGTCTGCCGGAAAGGGTTCCGATCAAAGCATCGCAGTTCCTTCCGGGAACTATAAAGTGGCCTACTTTGAAGGTGATTCTTTGCAAAGCCAGTTCGAATATTACAAAGAAGTTCAACTTCAGTTACAAACCAAGGCCAACGAAAACCAGCGCCAGATCGCTCAGATGCGTAATATCCTGACCAATAAATACCAGGAATTGCAAAAGCTTAGCCAGATGCTCTCACAGGCAGAAATGGCTGCCAAGCAACAGGAATTTCTGCAGCAGGAGAAAGCATTCCAGGGAAAAGAGAAAATGCTGGCAGATGAGTTCCAGGAAGAGCAAATCAGAAAATTACAGGATGTAAAAAAGAAGATCGAAGATTTCCTGAAAAGCTATAACCAGGACAAAGGATATGCGCTCATATTGAATAATTATCCCGACCTGATTTATTACAAGGACCCCTCCTATGATATCACTGCTGATCTGGTGAGCGGCCTGAACAAAATGTACTCGAAGAAATAAATCTCGTTTCTATTTATTATCTTCCCTTCCCGTACTAAAGCGGGCGGCGCAGATATGAATACTACTACTTCTTCCGAATTCAAACCTTCTCTGGGTCTGCTGGATGCTACGATGATTGTGGCAGGTAGCATGATCGGTTCAGGTATTTTTATAGTTAGTGCCGATATTACACGGCACGTCGGTAGCGCCGGCTGGTTGCTGGTTGTCTGGCTGATTACGGGCTTTATGACCCTCACAGCTGCCCTGAGTTATGGGGAACTCAGTGCCATGTTTCCCAAAGCAGGTGGGCAATATGTCTACCTGAAAGAATCGTATAATCCACTCATAGGTTTCCTCTATGGCTGGAGCTTCTTTTCTGTGATACAAACTGGTACCATTGCAGCAGTAGCTGCCGCTTTCTGCAAATTCGCCGCTTACTTTTTTCCCATACTGGAACTCAATGAGGCGAACATTGTTTTTTCCATGGGTAGTTGGCATGTATACATCGCACAACTGATAGCCATTGTAATGATTGTTTTGCTGACCTATATTAACTCCAGAGGAATTCAGGGTGGTAAGCTAATTCAGACAACTTTCACCGTGACCAAATTGCTGTCCCTTTTCGGCTTGATTATCGCTGGCTTTTGGGTGCTTCAACCCGAAGTTTGGCAGGCCAACTGGCAGCAAGCATGGCAGATGCGATCAATGACAGCACCACCTGCCGGTACCGCCTTTAACTGGCAGGAATTTGTTCTTCCCCTGACCGGCGCAGCCGCCGCAGGTGCCATCGCAGCATCTATGGTGGGTTCTATTTTCAGCAGTGATGCCTGGAACAATGTTACTTTTATTGCCGGTGAAATTAAAAACCCCCGCCGCAACATTGGCTGGAGTCTTTTATTGGGAACCAGTGTGGTTACGATTATCTATGTCAGCTGTAACATGATGTACTTAGGGGTGCTGCCACTGGAAAATATTGCATTTGCTAAATCAGATCGGGTTGCAGTTTCGGCCGCAAACGTGATATTTGGAGAGACGGGTACATACGTGATTGCTGTAATGATCATGATCTCAACATTTGGTTGTAACAACGGACTAATTCTCGCAGGTGCAAGGGTTTACCATACAATGGCGGGAGATGGATTGTTTTTTAAGAAGGCCGCCAGTCTCAATCAATTTCAGGTTCCCGCCTGGGCTCTTTGGGCTCAGTGTATAGTGGCTTCCCTCCTTTGCCTTAGTGGAAAATATGGTGACCTACTGGATATGGTATCATTTGTTGTAGTTATTTTTTATGTGCTCACCATCATTGGTATTTTTATCCTTCGTAAAAAGCAACCCGAAAGGGAACGGCCTTACAAAGCTGTAGGGTATCCCTTCCTGCCCGCCGTTTACATCTGTATGGGTATCGGTTTTTGTATCCTGTTATTGCTGTTTAAGCGGGAATATACTTGGCCGGGATTGCTGATTACCCTTTTGGGTGTTCCCCTTTATTATCTGGCTGCCGCCAGGGCTAAAAAGAATCAGGTATGAGTTTCCCGGAATTATTTGAAAAAATAAATGACCTACGTGTATTGGTGATAGGCGATGTTATGCTTGACACTTATTGCTGGGGATCGGTAGATCGCATTTCACCCGAAGCTCCTGTACCGGTGGTGGCCGTTAAAAAAACTGAAACCCGCATAGGTGGGGCCGGTAATGTAGCCATCAATACTGCTGCACTGGGGGCATCTACCACCCTTATCAGTGTGGTGGGTCAAGATAGTGCCGGTGAGCAACTGCTTCAATTGATGACAGCCATACCCATCAATGTGTCGCATGTAGTTATTACTCCCGATCGGCAAACAACTAACAAAACCCGAATCATGTCGAGGAACCAGCAAATGCTTCGCCTCGACCAGGAAGATACTTTCGACTTGTCTGCCGAACTGGAAACAAAAGTCTGGGATCAGGTATTAAGTTATTTCCAACAGAAAGTTCCCGATGTATGTATTTTAGAAGATTATAATAAAGGGGTACTTACTCCCGCTCTGATTGATAAAATACTTGCTTTATGCAAGCAACATAACGTGGTGACTACAG
>JBIIRN010000205.1:0-4022 GCA_044341525.1 Sediminibacterium sp.
ATAGCCCCAGGTAGCTACCAATGCTGCAATCAGCACTCCATAAATCAGCTTCCGGTTGTCTTTCTGCTCGGGAAGCTGGTTTCCATTTTCAAACGTTTCCATGATTTGTTTTTTAGAATTGGTTGATGATATAAAAAAGATAAAATTGATTGTTAGACTTACTACTGCAGGTTGTTTGATGATTTATTGCAGTCGCGAATTCTTGTGACCAATATTAGCTAAAATCATGCCAATTAAGGTTTTTGCGCCAAAAATAACTTCAGAATTCGGCTCTATTACAACTAGGTTCACCCACCATCAATAACCATCAAATACTAACAACAGTTAGCGTTTTTGAAACTCATTGAAAATCAGGATATCGTATATCTGCAACAAACGTATATTATATAAATGATATATTGAATGAAATCATAGCTTCTGATATCCCCCTGTTCACTTTACCCGCCTGCCTGCTTCATATTCCGGATGGCAGTCCAACCTATAATTTTTAAAGATGAGGGTCATTTCCAGGCAGGTATGACTGAAATCCTACTCCTAATTCATGGTCATTGAGAGTAAGGGAACGGATGATGTTCACAACTTTCATCTTGCTTATTTCTTTTTTAGATGGCTGGGTTTCATCTTTGCAGGGATGTCTGTCGAAAAGATTCTCAAACAATGGAAGAAAAAAGAATTCCGTCCGGTTTATTGGCTGGAGGGGGATGAACCTTATTTCATTGATGTGTTACTTGACTATGCGGAGAATAGTATTTTAACTCCTTCCGAAGCAGAATTCAATCTGACCGTGTTTTACGGTAAAGATGCGGATGTTCCCGAGATCATCAATGCTTGCCGCAGGTACCCTATGCTGGCTGAAAGGCAGGTGGTGGTTTTGAGGGAAGCTCAGATGATGCGGAATGTGGAAGATCTGCAGCCTTACATAGAAAAACCCCAGCCTTCTACTGTGCTGGTAGTGGCTTACAAAGACAAAAAACTGGATGGGAGAAAGCAGCTCCCCAAAGTGATTGCCAAGAATGGCGAATTGTTGTCGACCAAAAAGTTATATGACAATCAATTACCGGAATGGATCGAACAAATGGTAGAATCACAGGGACTTACTATAGAGCCCAGGGCCATTGAGATGTTAGAGAGTCATATAGGCAATGACCTCAGTCGTCTGTATAGCGAAACCGTTAAGCTGGCGGTGAATCTGGCTGCAAGGAAAAAAATTACAGCGGATGATATTGAAGAGTTCATCGGTGTGAGTAAGGAGTTCAATGTTTTTGAGTTACAGTATGCTTTTGGTAAGAAAAATCTTACGAAGACCATGCAGATCATCCAATATTTTGATTCCAATCCCAAAGCGGGTCCCATACAAATGATTCTGCCTGCACTCTTTAATTTCTTCAGCAAGGTTTATATGCTCTATTCTCTGCGGGGAGCAGACCCGCAAACAGCAGCTACCCGATTGGGGATAAAACCCTATTTTTTAAAGGATTATCAGGACTCTTCCCAGCGATATACCTACGAGCAAATTGAGCGGGCACTGCTATTATTGCACCATTATAACCTGCGAATGGTAGGCATCGGCGATGCCGGAAGTTCTGATGCCGATCTGATGAAGGAGCTTGCAGTGAAGATTATGATTTAGCCATCATTGGTTCATCATTGGTCAACATTCAAAAAATTTCGGGCTACTTGTTCATCCCGTTTGATTTGATCGCGCAAAGATTCCAATGAATCGAATTTCTGTTCTTCCCGGATAAATGATATCAATTCAACCCTGAGCACCTGATCATATAGACTTCCTTCCCAGTCAAACAAATGCACTTCTATGACTCTGTTTTTACCGTCTACGGTAGGCCGGATGCCAATATTCATCATGCCCCTTTTTTTGGTGGGACTATCAGTTTGCTTTGAATGAGGTATCTCCACTTGAACTACATAAACGCCATTACCGGGAATGAGTTTATCTTCTTCAGCAATTTGAAGATTGGCAGTTGGGTATCCGATCGTTCTACCCATCCGGTTGCCTTCAATCACCTTCCCCTCAAAGAAATACCGATATCCTAATAATTCGTTGGCGTCATCTATCCGATGTTGTAAAAGGGCCTGGCGGATGCGGGTAGAGCTGATAGCAGATTCTCTGATCATTTGTTCACTGATCTCTTTCACCTGAAATCCGAGTTTTTCTCCCATATTTTCTAAGAGATGGTAATCCCCCGTCCGATTCTTACCAAACCGGTGGTCATATCCTATGATAATTATACTCGGATGAAAATATTTAAATAAAAAGGTTTCTACAAAATCTTCCGCACTGCTTTGAGCAAAAGCATGATCGAAGGGTATGATGACCAAATGATCAATACCGGCCTCCGCCAGCAAAGCCTTTTTTTCACGGATGGTCGTTAAAATCTTTACTTCCCCGGGAATAGAAGCAATAACTTTTCGGGGATGAGGAAAAAAAGTAATGATAACGGTCTCTCCCCCAATCTGCGCTGCTTCTTGCTTCATCCGTTCGAGTATTTTTCGGTGGCCGGTATGCACCCCGTCAAAACTTCCGATGGTAATCACTGCCCGCTGAAAGACCGGTAAACGCTCCGCACCTATTTCATGTATTCTCATGGCTGCCAAAATTAAGCAGCTTTCCCCAAACTATACCCTGCTTACCGGCCCATTAGCTATATTCCACCGGGAGAAGCCTTAGTTGAAACAGATAAAAGGGATTGATTACCTTTGTTGTCTCACGTTAGTTAACCCATGTCTATTTACGCCCGCAGAGGAGTATCTGCACAAAAAGAAGAAGTTCACCAGGCCATACGTCAACTGGACCCCGGATTATTTCCGCTTGCATTTTGTAAGATGTATCCCGATTTCATGGGTGGTGATAAAGAATTTGTCAATATCATGCATGCGGATGGGGCAGGTACCAAGAGTATTTTGGCCTATCTCTATTGGAAAGAAACCGGTGATGTTTCGGTGTGGAAGGGAATTGCCAGAGATGCGGTAGCGATGAACCTCGATGATCTGCTCTGTGTTGGGGTAACCGATAACCTGCTCTTTTCATCAACCATTGACAGGAATAAATTATTGATCAATGGGGAAGTACTGGAAGCTGTTATTGAAGGAACGAGGGAATATTTTGCCCTACTGGCTGAATATGGAATCCATATTCAATACCTGGGCGGAGAAACTGCTGATGTGGGAGATGTAGTCAGAACCATTGCTGTCAATGGAACTATGATGGCCCGCTGGCCCAAGCAAAAAATCATATCCAATCAAAATATCAAGGCAGGCCAGGTAATTGTCGGCCTGGCCAGTTTTGGCACCTGCGCTTATGAACCGGATTACAACAGCGGATTGGGAAGTAATGGACTCACCAGTGCCAGACATGACGTGTTGAGCAAACATTACGCAACTACTTACCCCGAAAGTTTTGAACCCGGGTTGTCGGAGGAAGTGGTTTATGTTGGCCATCATCGGTTGACAGATAATTTTACTGTCAATGGAGCTACACATACCATTGGTCAATTATTGCTTTCTCCTACCAGAACCTATGCGCCGGTAATTCGTCAATTGCTGCAGGAATATCCTGATGCAGTTATGGGGATGATTCATTGCAGTGGAGGTGGACAAACCAAGTGTATGAAATACCTGCCTTCTTCGATGCACCTTGTGAAAGACAACCTGTATGCTCCACCTCCCATTTTTCAGTTGATTCAGGAAAATTCCGGAGCAGATGATCGCGAAATGTACCAGGTTTTCAATATGGGCCATCGCATGGAAATATTCACCGATGAATCTCATGCACAAAAAATAATCGATCTGGCGGCACAATTCGGTGTAGACGCAAGGGTGGTAGGAAAAGTATTGCCCTCTCAAAAGAAAGAACTGACCTTGCAATTACCGGGAAAGTCCATCTATTTCGAATATTAACATCCTTTTCAAAACCTCCCGATTAACTTTACCTCATTACAACTCAATCATGTTATGTCTGAATCCATTGTTTCCATCCAAAATGCCAATATCTATCAGGGAGAAGC
>JBIIRN010000206.1:0-4009 GCA_044341525.1 Sediminibacterium sp.
AAATTGAATAAAAAAAGGGAGCAGTAATTTGCTCCCTTTTTTTATGTAATTCCTGTTATTATTTATTAGTCATTACCTAAATCGCTAAGATTTAGCGGAATAGGATAAATGCCCTCTGCACCGGGATAAACACATTCCATGATCACTGTTTTACCTTTACTGGAATTCAGTATCCGTTCGAAATCCGCTATCGTTTTCACTTCCTGGTTGTTTACCTTGGTGATGATGAAACCTTCTTCAAGACGGGTTCGCTTTCTTAAAATACCATCCGTTATCTTCCGAACCACCACACCACCGCTGATTCTATTGGCGGCAGCAGTTTTTGCATCAACTGTTGAAAATTCAGCACCCAGTTTATCGATGATGGTGTTATTCTTCACAATTTCTGTGTTGCCGGATTTGTTTCTTAAAACAATGGAAACCATATTTTCTTTTCCTCCACGCTGATAAGTCAATGATACCTTATCACCGGGCTTGTAACGGGCAATCTGTTCTTGTAATTCGGGACCGGTATTAACTGCTACACCATTTAATTTGGTAACAATATCTCCTTTTTTGATACCTGCCTGCGCAGCTGCACCCTCTGCAGGAACATCGGTTACATACACTCCTTCACCTTCTTTGTAGCCGGGAATATTTTTCTTTTCCTCCTCTGATAATTCTATTCCCTCCCTTTGATATTGGATACCAATATAGGCCCGCTGAACAGTGCCAAACTTTACGAGATCGGTTACCACTTTCTTTACAATGTTTACCGGGATAGCATAAGAATATCCTGCATATGATCCGGTAGGAGAGGCAATGGCAGAATTGATGCCGATCAATTCTCCGCCGGTATTCACCAATGCACCACCACTATTACCCGGATTCACCGCAGCATCTGTCTGAATGAATGACTCAATGGCTGTCGTACTCTGGCGGTCATTCACACCAATGGAACGGGCTTTTGCGCTTACAATACCTGCCGTCACTGTAACATCGAGTGAAAGTGGATATCCAATGGCCAACACCCATTGTCCCAATTTAGTGTCATCACTGTTGCCATAAATCAGATAGGGTAATCCTTTACCTTCGATTTTGATTACTGCCAGATCAGTACTGGCATCTGCTCCGACCAATGTGGCTTTGTAAGTTTTTTTATTGGCAAGTGTTACATTGATCTCATCTGCTTCGTTAATCACATGGTTGTTGGTAACGATGTAACCATCCTGCGTTATAATTACGCCACTTCCGCTGGCTCTTTGTTCCGGAATGACACGCGGTCCGCCTCCGAAGAAATCTCCAAACATATCGCCAAAGTCATCGAAGAAAGGACTTCTTTGGCGTCTTTGTTCTTGCACAGTGGCCTGTCTTGCCTTGGTGCGGGTTTTGATGTGTACCACCGCAGGCGTCGCAGTTGTGGCGGCCGGGGTAAAGTCTACACCGGAAGCAGTGTTACCACCATTATTAAAAAAACCGGCATAATTCACCGGCAGTTGGTTGGTCGCTTGTGAACCCGAAGAAATGTCTGGTTGCACCAGTTTTCCATAGCCCCACATACTGGCTATCGTGGTTCCTGCACTAATGGCAACAACTGCCAATCCATTTTTCCAATTCAGACTCATAAGAAAATGCTTTTGTTCGTATTAATCAAAAGGTATGCCTTTCTGTATGCAAAGAAACTAAATAGGAAGAAATGGCATATAGTCTGCCTTCTATTTAACAAACATTTACGAGCAAGTTCGTAGATTGTGGATTTTTGTGAATAAGCCGGATTATTAGGACTTTGTCAGACCTGACAGAAATTCAAGCGTATCTACCCCATCTGCGTAATCGAGCAGGGTAGGACTTTGTGCTTGTCCGGCAGGAATGCCCCCACTTCCTACGATACACTGAATCTGTTCATCCTTTTTCAGTATTTCCACAGGATCTTGATCGGGGGTATAAAACTGATAGTGTACCTGGCTAACGGGAGAGAATGGGGAGGAATGCTCTGTCAACACTACCGAGTCATTGGTCATATAAAACTGATTCCGCATGATCAACAAGGTCAGGTGGTAGTCATAGTTGTGCCGGTATGCCGGTAGGTCCATCACAAAATCATAGGACTTCAGGGCCTCCAGAAGTGCGCTAAAATCATAACCTTCGGGTACCCATATCTGTGTGACATTGCGACAGCCCAGTCCGAAATAGCTTTGCATATCTGCCGCCAGTGCCTCCAGGGTTTCCGTAGATTCCTCCCCATTCAATATTGCTACCGAAGTTCTGTTGCGGCGAATGATATGAGGATATTTTCCAAAATATTGGTCAAAATAGCGACCAGACTGATTGCTGCCGGTAGCGATATAGGCATCGCAGCCCTGTAATCTTTCTGCTGTTGAGATGAAAGATTGGGTTCGGGAATCAATTCTTTCCAATTGCTGAATGAGGTGCTTAATCAGTCTTTGATCCTTGGAAGAAGGTTTTATCAGGGCCCTGTGTCCGCTGATGAAAATACAAAGCAGATCAAAAAATCCCACCAGGGGAATGTTTCCTGCCATCACTACCCCTACATTTTGAGGTTGGAAGGTTTTTTCCACCAAAGAATACCGGTTTGTCCATGCTGCCAGTTTTGCCGGGTCCAGCATTTGCTCCACGATGGCGTTGATAGCGGAATCGATGAACCGTGGGAGGAACCAGGTATTTTCCCGGCTGGCCAACTCACGGGCAGCCAGCCATTCAGGGTCATTTCCGGCCATATATTGACCCAATTCTGACATTATTTTAATTCGTTCTTGTAAAATCATTGTTCCATCGTATTTTTGAGGAAGATAAATTTCGATTCAACCATTAACAAACCAGAACCTTATGGCGATCAAAATTACAGATGAATGTATTAACTGCGGTGCTTGTGAGCCCGAATGTCCAAATAACGCTATCTATGAGGGTGGCGTAGAGTGGTCCATTTCAGATGGTACGACTGTAAAAGGAAGTTTTACCCTGATGGACGGAACGGTGGTGGAGAGCGATCAGCGCTTTGCTCCGATCAGCTCAGACACTTATTATATTACCCCCAATAAGTGCACCGAGTGCCAGGGATTCCATGAAGAACCTCAGTGCGCGGCTGTTTGTCCGGTAGATTGCTGTGTACCTGATGAACAATACAGAGAAACAGTAGAAGAGTTGCTGGGGAAAAAAGATAAGATGCACATCTAATTTAATTCGTCGTCTGATCCAGTCAGCGATACTTTTATCCCGGTGATTTTTTCGATATTTACCGAAGATTTCACCGGGATTTTTTATTAGTTCTCATGAAAAAAAATATTGCGCTTGTCACCGGAGGCCTCAGTAGTGAGGCTCAAATCAGCTATAAAAGTGCTGAGACTGTTCAGGCTAATCTGAATCGGGACTTATACAACGTTTATTACATCGATATCCATTCCACCGGCTGGTGGTATGTTTCCCCTGCGGGGGAAAGAATTCCCGTTAACCGGGAAGATTTTTCTGTTATTGATCAGGGAGTGAAAGTCAACTTTGATTGTGCTTTGATGTGTTTGCACGGTACACCGGGTGAAGACGGAAAATTGCAGGGATACTTTGATCTGCTTTCTATTCCTTATACCAGTTGCGACGCGGCCACTTCCGCACTTACTTTCAACAAAAGATTTACAGTGGCCGTAGTGGCATTTGCCGGAATACAGGTGGCTCGTTCTCTGCACCTTTTTGCCCATACTCCCTTTTCTCCGGAGCAAATATTACATCAACTCACCCTTCCGGTATTTGTCAAGCCAAACAATGGGGGAAGTAGTCTCGGTATCAGTAAAGTAAATACAGCAGCCGAACTGGGGCCTGCCCTTCAAGGAGCTTATCAGGAAGATGATCAAATACTCGTAGAAGAATGTATTGTCGGAAGAGAGTTCACCATAGGTGTTTTCCGTCGTGCGGGTACCATCACAGTACTACCCATTACTGAGATCATAACAAGTAATGAGTTTTTTGATTTTGAAGCAAAATATCAGGGTAAGAGTCAGGAAATCACACCGGCAGAAAT
>JBIIRN010000006.1:0-21634 GCA_044341525.1 Sediminibacterium sp.
GTGCTCGACATAGATTGTCTGCGTCTGATGTATTCAACCGATCATCTATATTTCGAGCCGGGTACCCAATATCGATATAGCAATACAGGCTATGCTTTGCTCGCATTGATTACAGAACAAGTGAGTAGTGAAGACTTTGCTTCCTATTTGCGTAATCATATTTTTATGCCGCTGGGTATGAAGCAGACCATTGCTTTGGAAAAAGGCAAAACCCGGGTAACTAATCGCGCCATGGGACATTCCCGCAGCTCAACCGGATGGGAAATAACTGATCAAAGTTTGACCAGTGCCGTATTGGGAGATGGGGGAATCTACACCAATGTTATCGATTATGCGAAATGGATCAATGCCCTGTTTCAATTTCGTCTCATCCCTGCCTCTTTACAGCAAAAAGCTTGGCAGCGAGCTACCTTACTCAATGGTACACCTGTCAACTATGGTTTTGGCTGGCATATCGATGATATACGCGATAATGCCTATCCCCATCATTCGGGTAGCAGTATTGGTTTCAGAAACCATATTTTGCTTCTTCCTGATCAACAGAGAGCCATTGTTCTTCTTACCAATCGAAATGAAGGGAATCCATTTGAGCTCGTTCAGCAAATTGCTGATTATCTATGGCATTTATCTGATTCTCCAAAAAAGAGCACAGATAAAAATACTCACTAAATATTTTCTTGATTTACGGCCTCGGTTAATTCAAGAATTGAGTTTCGGATGAATTTGAAAAGCTATAGCTTTTTAATTCTAATATTTTTGAAATAAATCACATCCCCATGTCCGAGGAACCCAATATGTCCCTCTTTCCTAAGTAAACCGGGATGTTCCTTGTGATCCATGGTTCCATTTTTTGCGGCTTCAGAGAGATTACCTTCTGTGATAATCGTACCATTCAGTGTTACTTTTATTTCATCTCCCTGAATACTGATTTCTTCAGTATTCCATTGACCTGCCGGCAACAAGAATCCTCTTTTAGCCGGTATTACACCATAAACTGATCCATGATATTGATACGGCTGAAGTTTTGCATACTTCGGATGTTCATTATCCAACACTTGAATTTCCATCCCTACATAAGCAGCATCACCCGTGAGGGGCGTTCTGATTCCTATCCCATTATTCGCTCCCGGAGTTAATTGGAAATCAAATCGAAGAATAAAATTGCTATACGTGTTTTCTGTATACAGATTACCACTGCTTTTTTCCGGATGTACAACAATCATCCCGTCCTCTGCCTGATATCCATTCAGGTTGCCGGTCCATCCCGTCAAATCTTTGCCATTGAAAAGGGGATAAAATCCTGCTGCTTTCTCACGGGGATCGAGTAATACGGTTTCATCCGGCAACTCTTTGATAAAAATATTTCTATACGCAACATAGGTGCCGTGTGCCTGTAATTCAATTTGTTCTTCCGGAAATATAGGCTGCTTCCGGTCCCAATAGTTTTCCAGGGTTACTTCATCAGTAACTTTCTTGCCATTCAAGTAGACAGTGACTTTTTCTCCCCGCATAATGATGCGAAAAGTATTCCAGCTACCAATTGGATTATCAGCCACTAATAGGGGTTTGGATGGATGAACCGTATTATTATAAAGACCACCTGAACCAACCTGAGCACCTACTTCACGACGGCTGGTGTCCCAAATTTGAACTTGCGGACTTCCCCTGAGGTAGATACCGGCATCGCCTTTATCAGTAATCTTCCAGTCCACCCACATTTCAAAATTCCTGTACTTTTTTTCAGTGGCCAGATTGTCTCCATGACCTGTGAAGATCAGCAGTCCATCCTGTGCCTTCCATCCCTCCCGCATGTCTTCATTGGCTTTCAGTTGAGCTTTTTCCATCTGATCGGGATTCATTTTAGATCGACTGATGGGATTACCTACTAAACCCTTCCATCCGGTGAGATCTTTTTCATTAAACAAGGCAATATAACCTGACTCGGAACTGATATTTTTCGCATGCTCTTGTGACAATTTCATCAGCAGGGCACTGTCTTCTCCTTTTAAATGCTGCTGTGCCAGTATCAGCCATTCTTTCACCAGCGGACCCTCGAGTGTCGGGTCATTCAGTATTTGTTTGATGACGATGGGTGCAGCAAATGAAGAGAGGGAAGGGTCTTGGAGGAATTTCCGGGTAAAGGCAAGTGCACCTATTCCTTTTATTTTTCCTGCTGAGGTCAGGAGCTGTTTTTTTGTAAATGGGGTATTTGTTTTTTCTATCTGATCTTGCAGCAACAGTAATTGTTGGGTGGAATTTTCAAAAGAGGTAATGATAGTGGGGAATGATTCAACAAATTTTGTTTTTGGCGCAGTCAGGTATTGAAGGGCAGATTGAGCAGCCGATTGTTCGGCAGGATCAGAGGAGCGGGAAGATTTTTTTAATATTTTCTCAGCTGATGGACCGCCTATTGTTGCTATTGTTCTGGCTGCATCACTGCTAAGAGCAGGAACTTTCAACAATGGACGAATGACTTTAAGGGAACCAGGGTGTCCCAGCACCGAAAGTTGTTGTAAGATTATTTTTTTAGCTACATCATTTTCTGTTTGGGTTAATGCTTTTCCCAGATAACCTGAAAACTTTGCTTTCAGTTCAGGTTGTTGAGAAGCCCGGGCACTATAAGCACTCAGTACATAGGATGCAGGCACAGCATTTCTTTCCTGTTCAAGAAAATGTGCGAGTTCTTTCCATTCTGAGCCCTCCCACTGATCCATCGAGGTAAGCAGGGGCTCTACTTCCTTCAATTGGCGGTAGGGAAAGGATTTAAGTGCCGTTTCTACTCTATCCACTTGTGCGTTTAAAATCGAAAAGGCAAAAAGTAGTAGAAAGAATAAATTTATTTTTCTCATAGCGAATTGTATTTATCAATACCAAGAGCCGCGCATCGGCGGATTGATCATTCTATTGGCAGCATCATCTTGAATAAATTGTAATTTTTCAGGATCGAATTCCAGGGTTCTACCCAGTTGCAAAGCAATTTTTCCCAAATTGATCAGCGTGCAGGAACGAAACCCATTGCTTTCATTGAGTGCGAATGGTGTTCTTGTTTTTACGCTCTCTGAAAAATCGGTTACCTGCGGATCAGGATCAGGCATTGCCGCCAATTTTTCCTGTAAATTGGGTATGGTAGATTGAAAACCTGCAAATAGTTTCCCCTTCGGCCCTTCTATATAAGGAGTATTGGTATCAGTTCCTTCTCCGTCTAAAATTATTCTGCAGCCATCGGCATAGGTGTAGATAATTTTTCTAAAAGTGCCACAAGCATCATAATGTTGTTGTTCTGCATCTACCTCTATTTTGACCGGACTGGTATGATCCTTTCCTAAAAAATACTGTATAGGATCCATGTAGTGTTGTCCCATATCGCCTAATCCTCCGCCATCATAATCCCAGTAACCCCTGAAAGTTCCATGTACCCGATGCGGATGATAGGGCTTGTAGGGGGCCGGACCAAGCCAACGGTCATAATCTAGTTCAGGTGGAATGGGTTGCTCTGTTAAATCTGTTTTTCCTATCCAATAAAATTTCCAATCAAAACCTGTTGCCTTGCTTACAGTTACTGTGAGTGGCCAGCCCAGCAATCCCGACTCTACCAGTTTTTTGATCGGTTTTACCGAAGTATTCATTCCATAAAAAGTGTCCTTGAAACGAAACCAGGTATTTAGTCTAAACATCCGCTTGTGTTGTTGAACGGCTTCCTTTACGCGAAGTCCCTCGCCAATGGTGCGTGTCATTGGTTTTTCGCACCAAATATCCTTGCCTGCTTCAGCAGCCGCAATGCTCATCAGGGCATGCCAGTGCGGGGGTGTGGCAATATGTACTATATCAACTTCCGGTAATGCAATCAATTCTCTGAAGTCATGAAAGGTTTTTATTTTTTCTCCTGCCTTTTTTTCTGCGGCAGCCAAATGTGTTTTGTCTACATCACAAACTGCAACTAAGCGGGTATCCGGATATCCCATGTGCACTCTGCCCATTCCCCCCACCCCAATAATACCTTTGGTCAGCTGATCACTGGGTGCAACAAACCCTCGTCCCAAAACATGTCTCGGCAGAATGATAATACCAGCAGCCAGTGTACTTGCTTGTTGGAGAAATGATCTTCTGCTCTTCTTAGTATTTTTCATAGCCAGAATGGTTGGAATTGGATGATTAAAATGATCAATGTGAAGTTTCCTTTGAAAAAAGAATTGGATTCAATTTTGTATCGATGATTTCATCAATGACAGCACCAGGACACCAGGTTTCCCAGTCTGCCTGCTGGTTGCTGTTCACTGGAGCTTTCAGCCGCATGTCTTTATCCATATAAATAATGGTCATAACTTTTCTCATCCGGTCAGTTTGGTTGGGACCGGCCCGGTGAAATACCCAGCCGGAATGAAAACTGATTTCTCCGGTATCAAAAGGTTCAGATACTTGCGGGCAATCTGTTACTCTCAGTTTTTCCGCTATTTTTTGTTCGCTTTCATCTGAAATACCCAATTCTCTTCCCTCCACGATCCGGTGGCTGCCTGCACTGAATTCCAGGGGCCCCATTTCTGCAGGAACTGCTTGCAGGGGAATCCAGGCAGTAATGGTTTTATCACTGCTCAGTGG
Organism: Sediminibacterium sp.; assembly: GCA_044341525.1. Taxonomy (GTDB): domain Bacteria; phylum Bacteroidota; class Bacteroidia; order Chitinophagales; family Chitinophagaceae; genus Sediminibacterium. The sequence continues at coordinate 4,597 of JBIIRN010000006.1, forward strand.
CCAGTAAAATTGATCGGCATGCCAGGGTGTGAAACCTCCTCCCGGCTCTTTGAACAATGCCTGATCATGGTATAATCTTACTCCACGGGTACCCATTAACTGGGTGGCCAGAGAAGCGAGTCGCCTGCTAAAAACCAATTTAGCAATCAGCTCATCTTCCCTCCATAAATTCATGACCTGCAAAAAAGCTTTTCCATAGGTGTCTCTATCATGGAGCGGCAGCACTTTTTCCTCCTTAAATTTTTGTAAGTAATCGGAGATAACTTCATTAAAAAAATGAAGTGTTTCTTCGTTTACTACCTGCTTGATTTTAATGTATCGGTTGGTTTGGTAAAATTCAATCTGTTCGGGAGTCAGGATGATCTCTTGTTGTAAATGTTGCTCAATGGATTTGGGTACTTTTTTCATAAATTTTATGTCTACATTAAATATACTGATTGAGTTAAGGATACTGAAGTCCGGGCATTAATTTTTTCTTTCCATCACCTCAATATAAACCTGATTAGGTGCCATGAGTACGATATTTTTATAGGAACCAATAACAGGATCTTTACACTTGCCGGGTCCTGCAACTATATGGATACCGGCTTGTATGGCTCTGGAAAGTACTTCATCCAATTGTTGCGTTGATACACTATACATACCAATTCCCCGATAAGGTAAATGAGGTGGATTGGCGGGGGAAACAGGTTTGTTTTTTTGAAAATCCATCAAAATTAAATGTCCGCTCTTGGCACCCTTGGCATAGGCAATCGCAAATCGAAATGGGATACCCGCCGGAACTCCCAACGCCGACCCCTTGCCTGTTGTCCAAACCTGGTCTCTTCTCAATTCATAACCAAGTACATTGATCAAAAATCCTATGACACTGTCACTCATTCCGGTCACGTTGATAGCACTATAACCCGGCCCTCCCAATCCGGTTGCTGAATCAATATTGCTCAGTTGGGGCATTCCATTCCCTCTCTCTATCCCTACTGCAAGCAACCATTCCGGCCCCTTATAAATTGTTTCAAGGTATTTGTATTGACTTCCGTCCGGCTTGTTAAGCATCGCTGCTTGTAATGGTGCCAGTGTTGAGTAGCCCATGGCAGACAATTTTTTGTGCATCTCCTCTTGTCTTGCATTGGGAAACCCAATGGTAAATGGTCCATTCTCAGTAGGCCCATAGCCAGATCTGATCCTGGGCATTTTTTTGTCAAATACCAATACGCGTATCAGGATGGTACCGGGTGCATTGGGTCTGTCAAAATACATGCACTGGAAACCAGCGTCTGCTGGCAGGTTCCAGTGAAGTGCTAATTTTTTTCTTTCATTTTTTGATAACCGAAAAGGACCTTGCTTCCGAAGTCCCCATCCCTGTTCAAAAAAAACTGCAAGACTATCGGGTTCATGGGTACATAGCGTTATAATTTCAACCGGACCACAAAGTGCATCGGCGGATGAACTCAAGGGTTCAGTCAAATCTCTGTTCGTAACGATTGTCTGAGCTTCCAGTGAACCCAGGCAACACAAGAAGATGATTAAGCTGCTTACCCTATAAAAACGTTGAAATTTAATGTAGGATAGCTGAAAAATAGTTAACTTCATTAACTAAATATATGAATTCCGGTTCAATCATCATTGAAGAGCAGGGGCTCCGCGACGGGCTCCAGAATTTACCCCGGGTATTGCCGCTCGAGATGAAACTTGATTTCATTCGCAGGTTGGTGAAAGCGGGCCTTACCCGTATTCAAATTACCAGTTTTGTTCATCCTAAATGGGTGCCAACCATGGCAGATGCCGAAGCACTTTGTGCTGCGCTGGAACCCTATACCGGTATTGAATTCAGTGCACTTGTGTTAAACAACAAAGGGGTGGAAAGAGCAGCAGCTGCCGGCATAAAATACATTGCTGCCTCCATTTCTGCCAGCGATACCCATAGCCGTAAAAATGTTAACCGATCACTGGAAGAAGCGAAAAAAGAATTCAAAGAAATGATTGGCCTGGCTCGAGAACATAAACTGGTGGTCAGGGGCGGATTGCAATGCGTCTTTGGCTGTCGGTATGAGGGAAAAATCAGAGAAGAGCTTGTTTACGATTTGACCAAGCATCACCTGGACTCCGGCGTAGAGGAAATGGCTTTTGCAGACTCTACCGGTATGGGAAATCCCCAGCAAATGAAAAGAATGTTACCCCGGCTTCTGGAAATTTGTGGAAATGTGCCGGTGACCCTGCATTTACATAATACTGAAAACAAGGGATATGCCAATGTAGTTGCTGCCATTGAATCCGGTATTCGTCAATTCGATACGGCATTTGGAGGTTTAGGCGGATGCCCCTTCATTCAGGGGGCAACCGGAAATATCGCAACAGAAGATACAGTCCACATGTTATCTCAGATGGGATACAACACCGGTATTGACATTCATCAGGTAGCATCTATCAGTCAGGATATGCAGCAATGGCTTGGAACACCCCTACCTGGCTTAATGTATGGGTTGGTCAATCAGAATAAATATCAGTTGAATTAGTAGTTCATGCGACCTCAGACGATAGCAGAAAAAATTTTATCGAAACATGCCGGACAAACCCTGTATGCCGGTGAGCTATGCGTCGTTCCGGTAGATGGAGCCATGGCTACTGATACTACTGCGCCTCTTGCCATACAGGCCTTTCGTGAAATGGGAGGTGAACGCCTTGCCAATCCTGATCGCTTTCATCTTATCATCGATCATGCTGCTCCTGCTCCCAATGAACGCATTGCTAACCTGCATCGTATGATGCGCGAATTTGCAGCTGAGACCGGTTGTCGTTTTTATGATATTGGCAGCGGAATATGTCACCAGGTTATGGTAGACCATCACCGCGTAAAACCGGGAGAGATTTTTATGGGGGCAGATAGTCATACTCCTACCTACGGAGCCCTCAATGCGCTGGCCTGTGGAGTGGGAAGTACTGATCTGGCTGCCGTCATGCTCACGGGAAAAATCTGGCTGAAAGTGCCTTCCACGATACGGGTTAATTTACAGGGTCACCGACTGCAGCCGGGAGTGAGTGCAAAAGATATTGTTCTGGAAGTGGTAAAACAACTCACCATCAGTGGTGCTACCTATCAGTCTGTAGAATACCATGGAGAACTATTGCATCACCTTAGTTTATCCGACAGAATGGTATTGTGTAACATGGTTGCCGAAATGGGGGCCAAGACGGGTATCGTTTCTCCGGAGGGACTGAAACTTCCCTATCAGTTTGAACCCGTTTTTGCTGATAAAGATGCTCAATATACCCGTGTGCTGGATATTGATGCTGCAGCATTACAACCGCTTATCGCCATACCTCATTCTCCCGATGATGTGCATGAAGTAAGAGCTTATGTTGGAACACCGGTAACATACGGTTTCATTGGCACTTGCACTAATGGAAGATTGACCGACCTGCAAGCAGCTGCAGCCATCCTCAAAAATAAAAAGATAGCCCCCGGTGTCAGATTGGTCATAGCACCTGCCAGTCGTCAGGTGCTGATTGATGCCCTGCAGGATGGTACGATTCAAACATTAATAGAAGCAGGTGCTTCCATCATTAACAGCGGCTGCGGCCCCTGCGTAGGAACGCATGATGGCGTTCCAGGCGACGGTGAAGTAGTAATCAGTGCAGCTAACAGAAATTTCCGGGGCAGGATGGGAAATCCGCGCAGCGAAATATATCTGGCCAGTCCGGCTACGGTAGCTGCCAGCGTCTTGCAAGGTCGTATTACCTTACCCAATCAAACAGAATAAAATGCCCAAGGCTCATGTTTACGGACATAATATAGATACAGACCGAATTATTCCGGGTAAATACACCAAGACACTTGATTTGTCTGTGTTGGCAGCCCATGTGATGGAAGACCTCGATCCGGAATTTTCAACCCGCTTCCATTCTGGTGATGTGATTGCAGCGGGAGATAATTTTGGTTGTGGCTCCTCCCGTGAACAGGCACCACTTGCATTGAAAACAGCAGGAGTTTCGGTTGTCATAGCCAGATTCTTCGCACGCATATTTTTTCGCAATGCCATCAATATCGGACTTCCGGTTTTAGAAGTACCTCATCACAACATACAAAAAGGAGATGAGCTCTCATTTGATCTGGCAGCGGGGAAAGTGGTCAACCATACCAGGCAGGAAGTATATGAAGCTACCCCTCTGCCTCCCGTGATGCTCAATATTATGCAGGAAGGCGGACTGGTACCCTATCTTAAAAAACATAAAGACTTTATTCTCTGATGAGTTTACCATTACAAAATATCCGGGTGCTTGAATTTACGCATGCGGTGATGGGTCCTTCAGCCGGACTGATTCTGGCAGATCTGGGTGCTGAAGTAATCCATATCGAACCGGTTGAGGGCGATAGTACCCGAACTTTAAAGGGGTTTGGACAAGGTTTCTTTTCCTGTTATAACCGTAATAAAAAAAGTCTGGCACTGGATATCAAATCGCCTCAGGGTATAGATATCATTGATCGGTTGGTTCAGGAATCCGATGTTGTGATTGAAAATTTTGGTCCGGGTACCATGGACCGACTCAGTTTTGGCTACAAACGTTTGAAAGGAATTAATCCCAGACTAATCTATTGTTCCCTCAAAGGATTTATGCCGGGACCCTATGAAAACCGCCACGCCATGGATGAGGTCGTTCAAATGATGGGTGGACTTGCTTACATGACGGGTCGGCCCGGAGATCCCCTCAGAGCAGGTACTTCCATTGTTGATATCACCGGTGGAATGTTTGGATGTATGGGTATTTTACTGGCGCTGTATGAGCGGGAAAAAACAGGAAAGGGTAAACTTGTAAAAGCCGGGTTATTCGAAACTACCGCTTTTGTAATGGGTCAGCACATGGCTTTGAGCGCATTGACGCAGCAACCCGTTCCCCCCATGCCTGCCCGATTAAGTCCCTGGAGTATCTATAGAATTTTCACGACTGCAGACCAGCAACAGATATTCATAGGGATTATCAGTGAAAAGCATTGGAAAAGATTCTGTGAAGTATTTCAACGTACAGACTGGCTTTCAGATGATCGTTTGCAGACCAATAACCAGCGGGTAGAAGCTAAGGACTGGTTTCAGCCCCAGGTAGAAGAAATGATTGCCGGATATAACCTGCAGGAAGTATTACAGCGATGTGAACAGGCAGCAATTACCTTTGCCCCCATCGCGCGAACAGAAGATCTTTTCACCGACGAACACCTCAATAAAAGTGGCGCCTTGCTCGAGGTGGAGTTGACAGATGGTACTCCTACTCGCTTACCGAAGACTCCTATTGGCTATGAGGATGCCGATATCATCCTTCGCTTGCAACCACCCCGAATAGGAGAACATACCCGATCAATCTTAACAGATCTGGGAATGACAAAAGGCGAAATTGACTTCCTGCAATCAAAAAATATCATTGCCGAATAAATATCTTCTTTATGTATGATTTGATCATTAAAAATGTACAGGTAGTTCAGCCCGATAGCGAGGGAACCTTTCATGCTGACATCGCCATATCTAAGGGAAAAATTGAACAGATTGCTTCCTCCATCTCCGGCGAAAACGCTCGCGAGATCTTTGATGGTAAAGGGCAACTGGCATTTCCCGGACTCGTAGATGCCCACATGCATACGGGTATTTATAACCCTTTGGCAGAAGATGCTTTGTCAGAAAGTAGGGCTGCTGCATCCGGCGGCGTTACTACCTCACTGAATTATATGAGAACCGGTAAGTACTATTTAAACAAGACCGGTCCTTATGCAACATTCTTCCCGGAAGTACTCGATATATCTCGTAATCACTATTATGTTGATTATGCCTATCACATTGCTCCAATACAATATAGCCATATTGACGAAATTGATATGCTCGTAGATCGATTCGGTGTTACCAGTTTTAAAATATTCATGTTTTATGGTAATTACGGACTTCACGGAAATAGTTCTGCCCAAAAGGATTTCCTGATGACACCGGATGGCGAGTATTATGATTATGCTCATTTTGAATTCATTATGCGGGGGGTTACCCAAGTGATGGAAAAATATCCCGAAAAGGCCGCTCACATCAATTTGGGGCTGCATTGTGAAACAGCAGAAATTATGCGTGCCTATACCCGGCTGGTTCAGGAAGAAGGAAAACTGACAGGTCTGAGGGCTTATTCTGCAGCCAGACCACCCCATAGTGAGGGACTGGCCATTTTTATTGCTTCTTACCTTGCCAATGAAACTGCCTGTAAAAATATCAATCTGCTCCACCTGACTTCCGCCAAGGCAGTAGATGCTGCGATGATGATGCAACAGGTATTTCCTCACATCAATTTTAAGCGAGAAGTAACTTTGGCACACCTCATGTTGGATTATGATTGTGAGTGCGGCATTCATGCAAAAGTCAATCCACCCATCCGCAGCAGAGAAGATGTTGAATATCTCTGGGAACATTTACTGGCAGGAAACATAGATTGGGTATGCAGTGACCATGCTTGTTGCAAAGCTGAAATGAAAAAAGACCTGGCGGATAAAGACAATGTATGGCTTGCTAAAAGTGGTTTTGGTGGAACCGAATTGTTGCTGAGTGGATTATACACCGAAGGCACCCGCAGAGGGCTTTCGGTGAACCGCATGGCTGAGTTGCTCTCTACCACACCTGCCAGGCGTTTTGGATTACCTTCCAAAGGACAGTTGGCTGCCGGCTTTGATGGGGATGTAGTTCTTTTTGATCCTTCCCAATCATTTACTGTGCGATCAGATGATTCAGAAAGTACACAGGGATATTCTGTTTTTGAAGGCCATACCTTCCAGGGAAAAGTTACAGCCACTTTTTTGAGGGGGCAGAAAATTTTTGAAGATGGAAAAGTTTTGGGAGAACCCCAGGGCCAATTTCTAAAAAGACCGTACTAATTAAAGAACAAAAATGGACTTACACATTAAAGATCACTTATTCATTGTTGGCGGAGCTACCTCTGGTTTTGGAAAGGCGATTGCAGAACAATTATTAAAGGAAGGCGCCCGGATCATTGCAGTTGCAAGAGGAAAAGAAAAATTAGAGGCCCTGCAACAGTTCGCACCCGATCGGGTAACAACTGTTTGTGGAGATATTGCCTCAGATGCAGTACATCAGGAGCTAATGAACTTGGTCAGTGGTCTGGTGGTACACGGAATTCTTATCAATGCCGGAGGCCCACCTGCAAAAACTGTGATGGAAACTACAGGAGCAGATTGGGATGATGCTTATCGGTTATTGTTGCGGTGGAAAGTTTTACTCGCTCAGCAAATGATACCCGGCATGGTAAAAAATAAATATGGAAGAATTGTTTTTATTGAAAGTGCAACGGTCAAGCAACCACTGGAAAATCTGGTACTCAGTAATTCCCTGCGTGCAGCAGTCGTTGGAATGGTAAAAACACTTTCGCAGGAAATTGCCTCTACCGGAGTTACGCTTAATGTGATGGCACCGGGTTCACATAATACCCCGGCCATCGACAGAATCTATAAAAAGAAAAGTGAGCAGACAGGATTACCCTTTGAACAGGTGCGGTCTGCAGCCATTCAACAGATACCTGTTGGTTTTTTAGGTGAAGCAGCCGACTTTGCTTCACTTGCCGTTTGGTTATTAAGTCCCTCCAGTCGATTCATTACCGGACAAACCATTTCCCTTGATGGAGGCGCTGTAAAGGGTATCATGGGATAATCAATTGATGAAATGAGATCATATTTAATTTATATTGACTGACCTGTTAATCTTAATGCGATGAAAAAATATTATTGCTGGGTAGTACTTGCCTGTCTTTTTCTCATGTATATGGCAAGTAATGGGATTGTTTTGAATACTTTCAATCTCTATTTGCCTGAGTTCGCCCGCGAATTCAATGTTGATATTGGCAAGGCAACCGGTCTCGCAGCAACTTTGTATTTGGTACTTGCACTGCCCCTTCCTTTTGTCGGTAATCTGCTGGAAAAATTTTCAACTAAAAAAATTATACTGGTAGGCGCTTTCGGTGTTTCAGCAGGATTATATTATTTATCTATTGCCACCAGCTTCAAAATGATTCAGCTATTCGTGATAATTTATCCCTTATTTCTTTGCCTTGTTGGATTATTGACCAGTATGTATGTGATCAATAACTGGTTTGTAAAATATAAGGGTATTGCCACAGGTATTTTACTGATGGCAAGCAGCGTGGGACCCGCCATTTTCGCTCCCATCGTCGGAAAGTGGATCAAGACTTTGGGTTGGCAAACAGCAGTGCAAAATCAGTTCATTTTGTGTAGTTGCCTGATTATATTACCTGCTTTGTTGATTTACAGCCATCCTGCTGTGATCAATAGTTCAGCTGATGGTATACCCGGTACAGTTGGTCGACAGCCCGTGGTTGATAAGGCAGCCAGTCGGGCATTACTTAAAAAGGCAGTTTTATCATTAGATTTTTACCTGGTAGCACTCATCACTGCTGCTTTATGGTTTTGTATCGGTGGCTTTATTCAAAATCAACGAAATTACCAGGCAGACTTGCAACTGGATGTTGCACAGAGTGGTCAACTTCAAGGACTTTTTTTCCTTTTTGGATTACTCGGAAAGTTATTATTTGGTTGGCTGGGAGATAAATTCAGTGTGAAAAAGATTATGCTGTTGAGTGTATTTAATATGTTGCTGGGTTGTTTACTACTTTACTGGAGCCTTCAGGATACTCGCTGGGTTATCCCGTGTGCGATCATATTTGGTCTGGGCTATAGTGGTACTTTTACGATGATACAATTATATATCATTGATTTATTCGGCGGCGCAGCATATGGAACCATTTTAGGATTACTCTCATTTATAGACACGCTTTGCGCTTCTATTGGTGTGGCAGTATTAGGATCTATGAGGAAGGCAAACGGCAGCTATGAAAAAGCATTTATGATCATGATTGTACTTACTATTTTCTCTTTGCTGGCAACTTATTATATCAATCGGCGAGCACAAAAAGGAGCCATCGCCCTCTAAATTATTGCCAGCATGCTCAAGAAGAACATAGACGCTTCTGTGATATTTCATTCCATTAAGCTCTCAGAGACCTGGAAAAAAAATGGGGATATAATCACCCAACAATTCGGCATTACTACACAACAATGGTTTATTCTTCTGCTGCTGGCAAAAGACCCTAATATTCTTTATTTTAAGTTACATCCACATACCAAGCCCCTGATGGCAAAAGAACTGGCGGAAGCCATGAATGTGAGCAGGGCGAATATTACCAATATGCTGAATGTGCTAATTAAAAAGAAGCTGGTAGTTCAAATCAGTGACAGGGAAGATAAAAGGCGAAAAAGACTTTCATTGACACCCCAGGGAATGGGGCTGGTAGAGAAACTCGAAAAACTGAGACATGCTTATAATAAAAAAATGTTGTCCCGTTTTACCAATGAAGAAAAGAAGCAATTTATTCGGTTTGTAGATATTTGCCTGCAACTTATGCATGCCTAAGGAGTTGCTATCATTTCCTATCATATAAGATAGGCGTATCATAGGGAGTCAGTCGCTGGCCGTTTTTTTCCAATAACTCCATTACTTGTAAAGATTGGGAAGTAAATGTTTCGCTGAGGGTAAAACGCATGCCATTGCCCAGATCATTTACAGAAATGGTTGAAAAAGTTTTCTTCTTAGCATCCCAGCTATAATCTGCTCCCTGGAAAGTCGGGGAAGGCACCAATGTTAAATAATCGAATTGTAAAGCGGCATTATCATTGCGTAATTCCTCTTTTTTGTATTGAGTTAATTGAAAAGTGGTGAGATGTATGATTCCACCAGCTTTCAAGGTAAAAAGAAAAAGGTAAGGCTTACTTTCTACGATCTTACCATTAGCGAGATAATAGCTTTCTTCTAAAATAAAAAAACCATTGAGATTAGGTGGCTTGTTCATTACTTTTTCGTCTGCTACCCGATTCACATGTATCGCCAGCGGATGAATGAGTTGTCCCGCTTTCATTTCCGCTAGAATCTGTCGGGAATTGTCAAAATCACCGGTAATATAATCGCGGAATCGATTCAATATATTTTTTCCTGAGGATGCTTCCTGAGCGGATACTAACGTTATCGGGAAAAACAGGCAGAGTAAAATCTTTTTCATGCGACAGATTACTTTCGTTGAAGTTGAACTGACCAGGGAGAAGGCTCGTTATTCTCTTTGATGATGAACACTTTTTGACGCAAAAATCTCTTTAATGCGGCTGCTCCCATTCTTGTACCACCTATACCGCTTAATTTGAATGAAGATTTTTCGCCCTCATGCATGATCGCTGTCAGGGCTGCATCATTGATGCTGATAGCACCGCCAATGACATGTTTTCCTATTGATATGGCTTCTTCCGTAGTTCCGGCAAAAACCGCACCGCTCAGCCCGTAACTGCTATCATTGGCCAGTTGAATGGCTTCTTCATTGCTCCGGAAAGTCATCACAGGTAAGATGGGGCCAAAAGTTTCTTCCTGCATAATTTTCATGCGGTGATCTACATTTATTAATACAGTTGGCCGGCAATAATAACCACCATTAATCAGTTCGCAGGAGGTACTTCCTGTCAGGATTCGGGCACCTTTTTCCAGTGCATCCTGCAAGTGCTCATTGATGACCTGCACTTGTTTTTCAAAGATGATCGGACCAATTTCCCCCTGATGAATATCTTCTGCATTGAGAAGAAGGGTGGATGCTCTTTGGGTTAATTGAGAAATGAAGTTATCTGCAACAGACTCATGAACATAAATTCTTTCTATGCTCAGACAACTTTGTCCGGCATTCGCAGTCCCACCCCAGCAGATAGACGCAGCTGCTATCTCCAGATTCGCACTGGGAAGTACAATCACCGGATCTTTTCCTCCTAATTCCAGAAATACCGGAATCATTCTTTGTGCTGCGGCTGCATATACTTTTCGACCTGTGGCGGTGCTGCCGGTAAAACAAATCAGATCCGCTTCTTGAACCAAGGCAGCTCCAGTTGTGCCATCTCCGGCAATATAGCGGAGTACTGCCTGGAGTGCTGGAACTTTTTCGATGCTGCGGTTCATCACTTCAATGAAGCGGGGTGTGACCTCGCTGGGCTTGACAATGACAGCGCAACCCGCTATCAATGCAGGAATGGTATCGATGAGTGACAGTAGCAGTGGAAAATTCCAGGGAGAGATAACACCCACCAGTGAATAGGGTACCCAATCCTGTTGTAATTGAATGAAAGGAATTTGTGTATTTTTCTTTGGGAGTGGTTCAAAAAAATCAGTCGCATGCCGACACCATCGGTCAATGCTGCTGAATAAAAGATCAATTTCCAACCTGGTTTCCCATACTCTTCCCGTATCCTGCTGAAGTGCTTTTAAAAGGGATTCTTTTTCTTCCTGAATAAATATTTTCCATTGTTGAAGGGCATCAATCCGATGAGATAATCCCCCAGCATACCATTCCGATTGTCCAGTCCTCAGTTGAATACATAACTGGCTGATCTCTTCTGCCGTAAGAGCGGTAAAGTGATAGTCGTATTGTCCGGTTCTGGGATTTCTGGTATTCACCTCTGTATTATTGAATGATCTTTTTCTCTTTAAGTTGAGCGATCACTGATTGCTGCTGTTGAATGGAGTGGCTGCGGGAAGGTGTCTTTCCGGAAAGAGTATTAGCCGGATACACTTGCTGAGAATAAGTGGGAGCAAATAATTCAAAACGCTGGCGGGATAAATAATTACTCATGCCGGGTCTTTGCCGGTGTTCACGCAAAGCTGACAGATGAATGCTTGCATTAGCCACCATACTTTCTCCAAATCCTGCTTCACACAACACCAGTCCTTCGTATTGTACGATTTGGGAATGACCATCGGTAGATTGGGCCGGAATGGCATAGCCGGTGATGCCAGCACTATTGGCACTAATAACATAAGCCATATTTTCAATAGCCCTGGCCCTTTTGGCAATATTTTTCGGGGTGGGAGTGAGGGCTCCTACTTCTGAAGTGTGGTGGAGAAAAATTTCAGCTCCCTTCATGGCCAGGCAACGTGCTATTTCAGGATATAGAATTTCTTCTGAAGCCAGGCAGGCAAGGTTGCCGATGGGGGTATTGGCAACAGGAAAGAGACTATCGGCTCCGTAAACAGAAATATATTCATCCAACACATCATGCGGAGTGGCAGCATACATTGAATTGAGCCGCCGATAGCGAAGAATAAGGTTGCCGGAGGGATCAATGATAAAAGATGTCTGGAAAAAAAGTTGCTGGAAGTGATCATCCAATTCATATACATTTCCGCTCAGATATATGTTACAATCCTCCGCGAGGTGTTTTAATGCGCCATAGATCTCATCGTTGGGATGTATACAACCTTTTTCCTGCCATTCTGCAGTGGTTTCTCCCATTGGGAAACCGGTTAAAAAATATTCAGGCAATACCACTAACTGAAGATCATTTCCAATGAATGATTTCGATGCCTTGATTTGCGTATGAAGCCGGGTAATCGCTGCCAACATCTGATTCCTCGAATCCCTTCCGTTTTGACAGGAATTAACCGATGCGGTAGTTAGCTGCAGCGCCAGCGCTTTATAGGAGGAAAGATGGTTTGACATGAGTTAAAATTAGTTAACTTCATTAACTAAGTAAGGTTTTCCATCCTCTAATTTACTATTTGTGGACGACATTCTAATCATAGGTGCCGGTACTGCTGGAATGACTGCTGCGATCCGAGCTGCACAACGGGGTAAAAAAGTGACTGTCTTGGAAAAGACGGATAAAGTCGGTGGAACACTCTCCCTTACGGCCGGTCATCTCAGCGGTGCCGAAACCATTCGACAGCAAGATGCCGGTATTCATGATTCGGTAGAAGAGCATTTCAATGATATTGCTCGGATTTGCGGTAATACCATGGATCCTGTCATCACTCAAAAGGCGGTAGAATTGGCACCTGCCACTATCAATTGGCTTGCTGAATTGGGATATCCCTTTCATGACAGGGCGCCTGCCATAATTTTCGGACATGAAGCTTATTCTAAGGCGCGCACTTATTTTGGGAAAGAAGATGTACAACCCGCTATGCAACGCCCCGGACAAACCATCCGGAATCTGTTGTTACCGATTTGGGAAGAACAGGTTCAACGCGGAAATATTCGGCTTGTCACTCACTGTAAATTACAATCTATTCAGACAAACGGGAATCAGGTAATAGGAATAAAGGCGCTGCAAAATAATCAGCTATTGACTTTCTCTGCTTCGCACTATGTATTGACCACCGGAGGTTATGCATCGAATCCCGGCTTCTTTGAATCGCATGTGCCGGGAAGTGTCAAATTGATGAGTGCCGCCTATCCTGCTTCCACAGGTGACGGTATCGAAGCAGCAGTTGCTGTTGGCGCTATTTTCCGCGGAGCAGAAAAGCAAATGTATACCCTGGGCGGAATAGAATTAGACCCCGGAAGCGGACGTATAAATTTCTGGGAGGCCTGGGCACGAATGAGCAATGGTATCGACAGGAAACAGCGCGAGATCTACGTGAATGAAAGAGGAGAAAGATTCATGAATGAATATGACTGGACTGTTGACAGACGAGAGAGGGCGATGATGGAACAGCCCGGAAAAAAATGTTGGATCATATTTGACCGGCATGCTTTATCCGAGGGGGATTCCCTGGTACCTCAGTGGAAATTAGATCAATTCTTGCAGGAAAGTCAGCGTGCAAAAGCTGTATGGCAGGCAACCACTATCGCTGAGCTGGCGCGTAAAACAGGATTGCCTGTCACATCACTGGAATCAACTGTTGCTCAATTCAATGAGGCCTGCGCTCTTCAGGCAGACCGACAGTTGGGTCGAACTTACCTGGAATATCCTGTGACACAACCCCCTTATTTTGCGGTCCTCGTGCATGCCTATGCCCTGATCAGTTTTGGCGGATTGCAGGTGAATGGTCAATTACAGGTAAAAAAAGAGGGGGAGGCTGCCTTTGCTAATTTATATGCTGCCGGTGAAATTTTAGGAGCAGCTGCCACCAGCGGTCAGGCATTCTGTGGAGGGATGTTGCTGACTCCGGCCCTTAGTTTCGGCAGGTGGCTGGGTGACCATCTCTGATGTTAATCAGTATTAATTAGTTTTAATAACGGAAAGAATCGATTCACGCATTTGCTGCCAGCGTGCTTTCATTTCTATTGGGGTATCTATGATACCGATTTGTTCCGGCAACGGATGTTGTAACAATTGATTGATGTAAGGAAGCAGCGGACTCCCCAGCCAGCGAAAAATTAAAGTTGGCGTTATCAGGCGCTGCAGGTTTTCAGCTTTTTCATGCAGGAATGCCGCCCGATAAGCACGGGCATAGTCAGGTCCGGCCATCAGATAGTCTTCCATCATTTGAGAGATTACTTCGGGAGCGGGCAGCGAATCTGCTATTCGATGTTTTTCGTCCCGGCTGAACCAGGGGAAGAACAAACAACTTCTTTCTACCATTTCTCTGAGACGAACCAGGTGACTGTCATTGGGCTCCGGCTCCAGCGAAATGAAATAGTGTTGAAGAATTTCTTGCCGCTGGGAGTCTTCAAAATGTACCGCATTATCGAGAAATAAAAAACGCAGATTTTCCGGATAAGATAGTGCATAGGCGATGGCCAGTTGAGCACCTGTCGCTGTTCCATACAAATAAAAAGAGGAAACACCCAGGTATTCCCGGATAGTTTCGATGAAGACGCTATAGTCACTTATATTTTGAGGAGGTGGTTCCAGTGCTTCAGAGCATCCATATCCCGGCGTGTCTGGAGCCACTACCTGAAACCGGTCAGCGAAAACTGACATCAATCGCTCCATCCTACCTGAATGCTGGGGAGAGGGATGTAATATCATCAATATGGGCCCTGAACCACAGGTGCGGAAAAATAATTGCCTGCCCGAAATGGAAAGATGAATTTTCTGGATAGTAGACATACAACAGTAAAAATAGTTAACTTCATTAACTAATCATGCCGATATGTTGAATACGCGGTTTGTTTTGGCGGCTCGTCCACAAGGACCTGCTACCGAAGCTCATTTCCGGCAGGAAGAATTGCCGGTGGCAGAACCTGCTGAAGGCGAGGTATTGGTTCGCATCCATTACATTTCCCTGGATCCTGCCATGCGGGGCTGGATGAATGCCGGAACAACCTATGTACCAGGAGTTGAAATAGGTGCGGTGATGCGTGCTTTTTCCGCTGGCGAAGTTATCCTCTCCCGCCACCCTCAGTTTAAGACTGGCCAGGCAGTAACAGGTGTTCTCGGAGTACAAACCTATGCGGTTGTGAAGGGCGAGCATCTTACAGCAGTAGATACCACCATTGCTCCTTTAAGCTGGTACCTGGGTATTTTGGGTATGCCCGGATTAACCGCTTATTTTGGCTTACTGGATAAAGGACAACCAAAAGCAGGTGAAACAGTATTGATAAGCGGTGCTGCCGGAATGGTGGGTTCACTGGTCGGACAGATAGCGAAAATGAAAGGTTGCAGGGTGGCAGGGATCGCCGGAGGAGAAGATAAATGTGCTTTTTTGAAAGATAATTTGCACTGGGATGTGGTAATTGATTACAAGCAAACCGCTGATATGGCTCGGGCCCTGAAGGAATCTATCCCGGAGGGTATTGATATTTTTTTTGATAATGTAGGGGGCAGTATTTTAGATGCAGCCCTTACCAATCTGGCAAGAGGCTGTCGCATCGTAATCTGTGGTGCTATCAGTCAGTACAACCAGCCGATGGTGCAGGGGCCTTCGAATTATATGAAAATTCTGACTGCCCGCGGAACCTTGTCCGGTATCATTGTGCTCGACTACTTTGACAGGGCACCGGAAGCTTTCAATGACCTGTCAAATTGGATCAGAGAAGGAAGAATTCATTATCGAGAGCATATTATACCTGGAATAGAGCAATTTCCATTTGCACTCAATCAATTGTTTACCGGTGGCAATAATGGAAAATTATTAATTCAAAACACCTATTCATGATGGCCAGAAAATATCTGTTGATTGGGTTGCTTCCCTTTTTATTTTTTTCAGCAGGGGCACAAGACAGTATCCCGGCTACCGGTATCAGTGGCGTTTACGAAGTAGTACTGGGTACCAACCAGGCGGCTACCGCTATTCGCTACTTTGCAGAATTTGGTTTTAAAGTGACTGACAGTGCCAGATTAACAGCTGCACAAGCTGCTGAGATTTATCAGGTTCCGGTAGCAGCTAAGATTTACCGGTTACAAAATGGGAGTGTTGATTCCCACGGACTCCTGCGTATTATCGAATGGGAAAAATTACTCGGACCCGGGGTAGGCTATTCTGTTCCAGAAACTGTCGGACAGCGATTGAGTGTGATGTTGACAAAAGACATCATCCGTTTAACCGATATATATCAATTACTTCGTTCGAGACAGGAAAAATGGTTGCCGACCGTACCCGTTTTTGACGATCCGCTTCGCATCAATTCAGGAAATGAGACCGGATTTTATAAAAGACCGGTAGGGGTCCGGGAAAATGCAGTGTATGGAGAATTTTTTAATCATGTTTTCTTTCAACGCTATGGATATACTATTCCCGGTTATGGAACCATTGATGCGACAACCCCTTTACAAACCAGTGAGTTTACCCACCATGATTTTTGTATCAGAGTTGATAGCATGCGTCAGCTGATGTATTTACAAACTGCTTTCGGATTAAAGGCGGAAAGACCTCCCGTTATCGATGGGGATAATAACAAAGGCCCTAAAGCAACTTTTTTAATGCCAGACGGCTATGCCCACTATTACCAGGGTTTTGTTAGTCCGAACAATATCTGTGGCAAACTGAAATTTTTCATGGCTGTCAAAGGCGATAAACCCGATGCTTCTGCCCGGCAGCGGCTTGGCGAACCCGGAATTACCATGCATACCTTTTATACCCCCCGATTACAATTTGTGCATGATTTGACAAAGAGACATGGGCTTCAACCTACCGCTATTGCTAAAAATGAATTTGGAGAACTTAGCTTTGTGGTGCGCGGACCGGAAGGAGCTACATGGCAGCTCATTGATAAAAAAAATACCCGGCACCAGCCGATGACT
>JBIIRN010000008.1:0-20600 GCA_044341525.1 Sediminibacterium sp.
CAATTCTTTGGGTGCTTATGCTGCCTCTTGTTGTTCAATGTTGCAACAATGGCACAATCTAAATCGGGATTTAACCTGGATGATCCCCGGGATAATATGGATGCCTATATGAAAGTCAGGGGCTCACTTTCTCCGGCTGATGAAGTAGTATTTTATGCAAAAGGTGCCATCTATGCCTATGATCCGGAAAAGCCCTGGAAGCATCTGTTCAATTTTGAAATGTACAATATTGCCCGCAGTGAAAAGCTTCCGGGCGACAGTGGTTGGAGATTGATTACCCGCGAGATGCTGGTTTACCAAGATCCAAAAACCAATGAGATTATTTCAACCTGGAAAAATCCATGGACCAACGAGGAAGTTGAAGTGATGCATGTATGGAATGATCCTGTGAACCAACAATTCAAATATGGTTCTTTTAAGGTTCCGTATCAGCGGATGGGCAGCGACAGATTAGGCATGTTCAATGATGTACCTCTTTCGTATCCCTCTCCCCTTAAAAAAGCAGAATGGCCGGAGAATACCCGCAGTGATGTTTACCAGGGTGCCGAACTGTTCAACTTTTTTTGTAGTGAAAAGGAACTAAACAATAAGAAAGTTACCAACGCAACCGCTGATGTTTCATGGACCCGTTTCAGTGATTTTTTACCCTGGATGAAAATGAGCAGCCGGCCGGGTAATCTTTTGTACCAGGGTCGGGGCTATAAACTAAAAAATGGTTATGCTGATTTACCCGAAAAGATAAAATCTTTTGTAGAAGCAAATTTCCCCGAATACGCCCATGCTCCTGCTTCATATGTTTCACCTAATATGACCAGTTGGAAGTACTTTAAAAAAGTAATGGAGGAAAGAAAGAAAAAAGGGTAAAAGAATGAACTAAAAAAAAATACCCCCGACAATTCGGGGGTATTTTTTTATAAATAGGATCAACTATTAAAAGTCGAATGCGATATAAGCAATCCATCTTCTCGGGAGCTGTAAGTAACCCTGCGACCAGATTGAAACTCCGTTATTGATGAAGTTAGGAGTAGTTTGTAACTGACCCATGGCGGTGGAGTTCTCCTGAAGACCTGCAATCTGCTGAACACCCTGGCGGTTGCCAATGTTCTTGCATTGAAGACCTACCCTGAACTCTTTCTTACCACCGATACCTACGCGAACGTAACCTCCTGCATTCAATACAGTGAGTTTACCAAGGTCAATGAGGTTGGTGGCATCTGCATAGCGGGTGCCAACTGCATTTGCGGAGAAGTCTAATCCAAACCATTTACCCTGATAAAGCGCTACTGTATTCCAGATATAATCGGGTACATTGGGAAGGCGATTGCCCACTACATCGATAGATGTTTGGCCACTTCCTTCATCAATGATTTTGAGTCCGAATAGGTTGCCAGTTACATCTACATCAGGCAGATTAGATCGCTTACCGATAATACCACCGGAAACAGCATTGGAAATTTTAAAGTTCGTGAAAGTAGCTCTTTGAAGAGTTACACTGCTTCTTACGCTGAATCCGCGCAGGAATCCCGTAGGAGCCCATGACAATGAAATTTCAGAACCCATGATGCGGTTAGAACCGAAGGGCTTGGATACCAGCAGACCATTTTCAAAAATGGAAGCCAATCTGTTCTTAATGGTGTTGTGGTAGAATGACAGATCAAATCCGAAGTCACCTGCTTGTCCTTTAAAACCACCTTCAAATGAAGTAATGATTTCATTTCCTGACAACCCATTGGGCAGACGCAACAGGGTACTGGCTGTCGCATTGTTGGCGGTTGGTCCTACATATTCCAGCGAAGTGAATGCGGTGTAGTCTGGCATACGATATGCTCGGTTAGCATTGGCGTAGAAGGCTGCGTTTCTGCTGAACATATAGTTCAAGCCAAATGAAACGGAGTAGTCTCCGAACTCCAGTATGCGTGTGATGGCACTATCAAAGGGGGCTTTGGTTTCCCTCAGATCCATATTCAGCCAGTCATATCGGGCACCCAGGTTCACCGTTAATTTATCGTTGAACTTGATTTCATGGCCTGCAAAAATCGCATTCACTTGCTCATTGTAGCGACCACGGCGGGTTATAGAACCTCTTTGCGGGTTAGCTGATGCATTGGCAATAGGTATATTCAAAGGAATGGTAGCTACAGGAGAAACTGCCAGTCTTGCAGGAATAATACCATTGATCATCTGGAGATTGAAGGGGTCCTGTGGATTTACAAAATGCGAATAGCTGTAAGTGGTTGGCTTCAGGTTGGTATTGGAAAAGTAATAACCAATCTGGAAGGTTTGACGCTTACCATTGCTATGATTCCAGGTTTTTTTCAATCTTAATTCATTCATGAAGTCATCATCATATGCATCTCCATCCAGCATCAGGCGAAAAGCACCACCTGAAGCAGAATAAACGGTACCCGGTACTAATGTAGTAGGCAGCACTGCCGGTGAATACAAGCCATTGCTGTTGTAGAAGGACGGGATTGAGAATGGATATTTAGTTCCGCTATACAAACTCTGGAAACGGAATTTATTTTCAATCGTCCAGTTTCTTCTCAGGTTTCTCTCAAATGAAAAATTGAGTTGCAGATTCCTGGAAGTATTGTTATCCCTCAACTGATTATCAATGTTGCGGGTGATTTGTAACCCGGTAACAGGATCAACCACCGGAATACCACCCGGACGAGGAAGGGTGGCACTGCTTCGGGTACCGAATACTGAATAGGTTTGGTTAGCAAAACCCGGGAAAATGAACGTATGAATGTTCTGCCAGTTTCCGGGCAATTTCTTGGTAACCGGATCGAGGGGAACATCTGTCAGGTTCTGGAAGCTGTAATTGCCATAGATAAAACCCAGTCTGATTTTTCCTTTGTTATCTGCATTCAGGAAATCAAAATTTCCTCTCAGCTGATAACCATGGTCATTGTAACCGGTTTTTCTGAAGCCGCGATCGTCAATGGTCCATCCACCCACATTATAACGAACTCTTTTATCTTTGGACAAAGACCCATTCACGTTCCAGTCTATGCGATAGTTCAGGTAATTATTGTCGGTATGGATGTTGTCGTAGCGGCTGAATTTAAATGAACCGTGCGTTTCTTCGCCACCCATTTTACTGATGATATTCACTACACCGGCAGCAGCGGAACGGCCATACACGGTAGCAGTACTACCCCGAACTACTTCCACTTTTTCCACGTTATCATCAAAACCAAATCCCGCATCAGGAAGACGGCCGGCACTACCAAAGGCAGGAAGACCATCAATCAAAATGCTGGTATAAACCAGACCTCCCAAGGGGTTACCATCGGGAAAGCCCCTGATTACAATGCCTCCCCTTCTACCCTGTGAGTTATTGGCAAATACACCGGGAGTAAGGGTTACCGCTTCAGCAAAGCTTTCCGGCTTGATAGATTTCAACACTTTATTGTTGATGATATCTACCGCCTGTGTGGCTTCGATTTTGCGTACAGGCTGACGGCCTGCAGTCACGCTCACTTCATTCAGCTGGTTGATCTCCTCTTCCAGCCAAACCTCCACTGACTTGCGGTTATTCAGGTCAATTTGCTGGGAACGATGATTCACCGCACTGATAACGAGGCGGGCATTGGGTGAGGAGACCCGAATAGAAAATTGTCCATTCTTATCGGCAGTAACTCCATTTTTGGTACCTTTTTCCTGTACGGAGGCGCCATCCAGGGCAGCCTTGGTGTCTTTATCCAATACTTTTCCAGTGATGGTAACCTGGGCATAGGCAGCAGGTAACAATAGTAGAAGACAAGTAAATAAACCAAGGGCTCTTTTCAGCATGTTCAGATGCATAAAAATAGTTTTGGGTGGAAGATGAATAAATAGTTAACTATATTAACTAATCTGAAAAGTACTGAATTATCGTGGATTAAACAATTATTCAGCCAATTTTTTCCTCCGTAAAGGACGGAAAATCTTATTTTACAATCATTTAGAGACCATTTTCCTTCAAAGCACTCCTGTAAGTCAGGTTGTTTTTTCGCGGTCAACCGGCTGGATGCTTTGTTAATAGGAAGGCAGTAAAAAAGCAGATTCCCCCTAAAAATGAATCCTCATGCAGCCTGCAAAAATTTCTTCTACCCTTCCCGATAGCATGCAACAATGGGTATTACGGGAACGCCCCCAACATCAGGTAGAAGAACATCATTTTGAATTGGTTGTTGCTCCATTGCCCCAGCCCGGCGTCGGACAGTTGCTCGTTCAGGTACTTTATCTCGGACTGGCTCCTGTGATGTTGCGATATATGCGCAACGAGACCAATTTTGAACGTCCCCTGGCTATAGGAGATGTTATGCACGGAAGAGGGGTTGGAAGGGTCGTAATTAGTAACCACCCCGGTTTTCAGCCCGGCGATATTATTCAGGCAAAAATGGGCTGGAGAGAATATGCATTGATCGATGGCAATGATCCATACTATATGATCTATCGCATGAACCATACCAATCTACCCCTATCACATGGTATTAGTAGTCTTGCTATGAGCGGATTCACGGCTTTGATTGGAATGCGTGATATCGGTCTGGTTCAAAGCGGTGACCGAGTGCTCGTTTCCGGCGCTGCCGGGGGGGTGGGCAGCCAGTGTGCTTTTATTGCCAAAGCCCTGGGAGCAGGAAAAGTAGCAGGATTGGCCGGCGGAAAGGAAAAGTCTGATCGATTACTGTCTCACATGGGCTATGATATTGGAATCAACTACCGGGAGGAAAACCTGCTCGAAGAATTGGATCGCCATTTTCCCGATGGGATAGATGTATTCTTTGATAACGTGGGCGGAAAATTACTCGATGAGGTGCTGGCACGAATTCGCAGAAGGGCACGTATTGTCATTTGCGGAAGAATTTCTGAATACTTGCTTGATCCCTCCCAATACCATGCCTATAAGAATATTTATCGAATCGGACTACAAGATGCAAAAATGGAGGCTTTCTTTGTATATGACTATACCTCGAATTTCGAGTCATATGAATCAACTTTGGCAGCCTGGATTCGCTCCGGACAACTCAAACCCTGCGAACATATTCTCGAGGGTATCGAAAAGATGCCAAGGGCTCTAATGAATTTATACGAAGGAGTTAATGTGGGTGTGATGATGGTGAAGGTCGCAGAATAATAAATAGCTATGATGAATAAAAAGACAACTATTTTTTCCTGGCTAATGGTAGTACTGGCATTGCTTACCATCACCATTAACAGCGGAATGAGTGCCTCTATCACTTCAATCTTTGATACCTTTCTTAAGGACACTTTTCAAATCGATAACCGGCACCTGCATCTGCTGAAGTGGCGGGATGCTATCAGCGACTTATCGGCTGCCATCTTTGTTTTTCTGGCAGGGGTTATGATTGATAAGCTCGGTCCCAAAAAAGTTATTTTGTTTGGAACGGTTGTTTTGTGCCTGGCTTATTTTTTGTATAGTAAAACCCAGAACATATATCAGGTATACGGAGTGCATATCCTGCTGGCAATTGCGCTGGTGACCTCAGGTAGTATCCCCAATATGATTTTGATCTCTTCCTGGTTTCAGCGCCACAGGGGATTAGCTTTGGGAATTATCCTGACAGGCACCAGTCTCGGTGGTTTCATCGCTACCCGTTCTCCCCTTTTGCCCTACATAGAAACCCACGGTTGGCGCTCTGCTATGCAATTGCTCGCCATTTTACCATTTTGCCTGGCCATCTTAGTAGTTATGTTCATGCGCAGTCGGCCTGCTCAACATCCAACTGATAAGCCCGCAGGTTCAGATCATCCGCCCACCGATCATTCGAAGCAAGGAATGGAGTTTTCTAAGGCCATTCGTACGCCACTTTTTACGCTGCTTTGTCTCTGTTCCTTTTGTGTATTCTACAGCATTGTTGCTATGATTAAAAATACTGTCTTGTATGTTACGGAGGCAGGATTTCCCGTTTCCAGCGCAGTAGAATGGTTGGGGACCTACTTCCTTTTTTCCATCATTGGTAAATTTATTTTTTCCTTCATCGCTGATTACATCAGTGCATTTTATATGTACGCGATTTGCTGCTTGTTAATGTTTGCCGGATCACTCGGATTCAGTATGATGCCAATAGAACAACTTAATTACCTCATGCCTGTTATGGCGATGGGCTGGGGCGGAATCTATAGCATCGGTAACCTATTGATCATGCGAAATTTTGGAACGCGTGCTGCCGGAAAAATTAATGGAACCATTAGCATCGTTCAGTCTGCCGGACTGGCGCTGGGGCCCATTTTAACCGCCTATTTACACGATGCATTTTCCTATTCTGCCGGATTTAAAGTGGTCAGTCTGCTGCTGCTGGTAGCCTGTTTATTATCTCTGCGCTTACCTCGATGTGCCATTCAAACTGAAACACAGCCGGCATAAAATTCAAGATCGAAATTAAATTTGAACAGACAGAAAAATTAGTTAACTTTATTAACTAATTTTCAAACTCATTTCTATGGCGCAGCTTTTATTATTTCCCGATATGACCGGCATCTGGGAGGGTACCTACACCCGCATCAGTGAGACGGGTGAAGTAATGTTTCGTCACAAAAGTAAACTCACCCTTCACCTGAATGGTAATGAGTGGCGCCAGTCGAACCTTTATACTTTTGATAACGGGCGAGAAGAATTTCACAATTTCGGTATGTCGCCTTTTGATGAAAATGGGATAATGAGATATGATAACCATCGCATCATTGGAGAAGCGTGGGAAGCCAATGGTGGTAAGAATATTTTGTTGTGGTGGACCTACAAACAATTTCCCGGATCCATGTTGTACGAAATGATCACTCCAATTTCTCCCACCCATCGCATGCGAGTGTGGCAGCATTCCATGAATGGTAAATTTGAAGGACTTACCATGATTGAAGAACATAAGAAAGCAGATCAATCTGCCATTCCTTTATCTCATTATGACCAGTCCAGTTACATCAAAGAGGCCTGATTAATATCCGTCTAAATTATTTAAGCAGTTTAATATGGGAATGACTATCACAGAAAAAATCATGGCTTTTAATAGCGGGCGTACTTCTGTCGTTCCCGGGCAACTGGTTTGGGCCAATGTGCACACAGTTATGACAATGGATTATCTGGGAAAGCAGTGTTTCTCTGCTTTTGAAAGTCTATCTCCCGAAAAAAAATTATTCGATAAACAACGGCTCATCTGTGTGAGTGATCACCTCGTTCCTCCGCCTACAGAACAATTTGCCACCATGCTCAACGAATGGCGTGAGATGGTAAAAAAATATGACATTCCTTATTTCTATGATTTGGGCAGACAAGGAATTGCCCACCAACTCATGGTTGAGCAGGGGCATGTACTTCCCGGAAAAGTATCCATTGGAACTGACTCTCATGCCAATACTTACGGTGCAGTAGGCGCTATGGGAAATGCCATCGGCGTTACCGATGCAGCCATCGCCATGGCCACCGGTAAATGTTGGTTCCGCGTACCTGAGTCTGTAAAATTCGTTGTGAAAGGGGAATGGCAGCCCTGGGTAATGGCCAAAGATCTTAGCTTACACATCATGGGAATGATGCACTGGAACGGACATCTTATTTATAAAGCCCTTGAATTTGCCGGTCCTGCCATTGAATCACTGGGCATCGCCGGCAGAATGACCCTTTGCAACATGACCGTTGACCTGGGTGCAAAAAATGGTATTGTCGCTCCGGATCAAAAGACAGTCGATTTCCTTCGTCCCGTACAAAAAGGAGAATGGGAAATGATACACAGTGATCCCGATGCCCATTACGACGCAGTTTATGAGGTGGATGTAACCAATGTGGGGCCCACCCTCTCTCTCCCGGATAAGCTGGATGATGTTGTACCGGTGGAAAAAGTAATCGGTACCAAATTCAACAAAGCCTTTGTTGGTACCTGTACCAATGGTCGCACAGAAGATTTTGCCATTATGGCCGCCATCCTCAAAGACAAACAAATTCACCGCAATGTGAACATGGTATGTATTCCTGCGAGCCAGGCCGTTTACCTGGAATGTATTCAGAAGGGGTATTTTGAAACCCTCATAAAAGCCGGTGCTGCCATCGAAACACCCAGTTGCGGGCCCTGTGCCGGTATTCATACCGGAGTGGCCGGAGACGGCGACATCATCCTGAGTGCAGGAAACAGAAATATGAAAGGTAGAATGGGCAGTAAAAATGCTAAAATATACCTGACCTCTCCCGCAGTTGTGGCCGCCAGCGCCATCAAAGGAGAGATCACCGACCCCCGATCTGAGAACTGGTAAAAATTTTTCTTATGGCCATTATTACAGGCAAAGCATGGGTAGCCAAAAACTATGTAATGAGTTTCGATATGATTCTTCAACGATTCTGGACTTCCTCCATCGATCCCGCTGAAAATGCCAAGTGGGTCATGGCCGGAGTAGCCGAAGAATTCAATAGAGAAAACGCTTTCATTGAAGCAGGTTATACCTTCATCGTAGCCGGACATAATTTCGCCGGTGGCGGAAAAAGCATTGAACACTGTGTGACCGGCCTGATTGGGGCCGGAATCAAAGCAGTATTCGCTACCAGTTTTGCTCGGTTACAATTCAGGAATGCCATTAACTACGGCCTTCCCTTCATCACCAGTAAAGACATCAATCTTTCCTGTGAAAACGGTGATATACTGGAATACAATTCCGATACCGGCGAAATCAAAAACCTGACCAATGGAAAGGTATTTTCGAGTGTGCCCGTTGCCCCCTTTGTATCTGAAGTGGCTGCCAGTGGCGGACTAATGAATTTTATTCGTAAAAAAATGGCGGATGGAACCATTCAGGATTTGCACTGACGGTCGTTACTTTAACTTTTTAATCTTACAGAAAGAATGAATAACCCACTGAAGAAAAGAATTGCTGAAGACAAAACCTGCTATGGGGTTATTTCTCCGACTACCGATCCTGCCATCTGTGAATACCTCGGATGGATGGGAATGGATTTTTATATCATCGATGGAGAACATGGCCCCATCACGCTTACAGAAACGACCCACCTGGTTCGTGCCATGGAATGTTCCGGTATCACCCCCCTGGCTCGGGTTCGTAGTCTCGATGAAAAATTGATTCTTCAATTCCTCGATGCAGGTGTTATGGGTATTATGATGCCGGGTACCTCCACCGTCGCTGATTGTGAGCAACTGGTGAAAGCAATAAAATATCATCCCATGGGTGATCGTGGATTGGGCCCCGTGCGCGCAGCCCGATACATGTCGGGGGGTGTAACCCAACAACAATACATTGAATCTGCCAATGCAGCTACCCTTGTGCTACCCATGGTTGAATCGGTTCAGGCAGTAGAGCAATTAGATGCCATGTGTCAGGTACCTGGCGTAGATGGATTCATCATCGGCCCCCGGGATTTGGCGCTCAGCATGGGTTTTACCGACGGGCCTCAACATCCTGAAGTAAAAGCACTGATCGATAATGCCATTGCCACCATGGTGAAGCATGGAAAAATTGCCGGAACCGTAGCCGCTAATGCAGATCAGGCGAGAGAGCTATCCGCTAAAGGTGTTCGTTTGCTGCTGAATAGTGTGCAGGGATTACTGGGTGCCGGAGTTACAGCATTTATGAAGGAAAGAATTAATTGATCCACTATTAAATAAGCCACTATGCCAACCATCGTCGTCTTATTCAACCTCAAACCCGGAGCTTCTATTACCGATTATGAAAATTGGGCGCGTACCAAAGATTTGCCGGTAGTGAATTCACTTCCCTCTGTCGAAAAATTTCGTATTCTGAAAATGGGAAATCTTTTGGGAAGCGAATCCAAAGGCCCTTATCAGTATTGCGAACTGATTGAAGTTCCTGATATGAGTACTTTTTTTGGTGACCTTTCCAGAGAAGAAGTACAGGCAGGCGCCAAACAATTCAATGAATTTGCAGATCAGCCCCTGTTCATTGTGGCTGATGATCTATAAATCAGATCGATATGTACCAGTTGCAAAAAAAAGTTGCCATCGTTACCGGTTCCGGAAGACATAAAGGAATTGGCGAAGCCATTGTCTTAAGATTGGCTGCGGAAGGTTGTCGTGTAGTTATCAGTGATATCGGACAGCCAAAGGGGAATGAATTTTCTGCAGAACATATTGGAGTGAGTACCGAAATGCAGGAAATAGCGGATGCCTGTAAAGCACTCGGTGCTGAAGTGCTTACCGTTCCCTGTGATGTGAGAAGCGAAGCCGATTGCAGCCGCTTGATTGCATCTGCAGTGGAAAATTTTGGTCAGGTCGATATTTTGGTCAATAACGCCGGCGTGGGCTATCTGATGGAACCATTTACCGAATTCAAAGAATCCAGCTGGGATGCGGTACTCGACGTTAACCTGAAAGGCGCATTTCTATGCAGCAAGCATGCAGCTATCCAGATGATTCAGCAAGGCACCGGAGGCTCCATCGTCAATATTGCTTCACAGGCAGCAAAAAGCGGATTCCCTTTCGCTGCCGCTTATACCGCCAGTAAACACGGACTGGTCGGACTCACCCGGAGCAATGCCGTTGAATTGGGTAAACACAAGATTCGGGTCAATGCAGTTTGTCCGAACCATATTACGACCGGACTGGGTCATTGGCAAAACAGTTTCTTCAGCGAAAAACTGGGAATGGATTATACAACCTATCTGCAATCCATTGTGCAAAAAAATCCCCTCGGAAGAACCGGTCTCACAGAAGACATTGCCAAGGCAGTAGCATTTTTGTGCAGCGATGAGGCCGCTTATATCACCGGCGAAGCCATGAATGTTAGCGGAGGGGAAGAATATCATTGATACTATGAAATTAGGAATAGATATTGGCGGTACATTCACTGATCTGGTTTTGCTGGAACCTCGTTCCGGCAAATTGTTTTTTGGTAAAACCCTTACCACTTATCCTGATCCCACACGAGGCATATTAAATGGGTTGCAGGAACTCATTTCATTACATGGGAAGTCAGTTGCCGATGTAACTACGCTGATACACGGTACCACACTGGTAACGAATGCCATTATTGAACGAAAAGGAGCTGCCACCGCTTTACTCACTACAAAAGGTTTTGAAGATGTACTGGAAATAGGTCGTGAAATGCGATACGATATCTATGATATTTTTATCCGCATGCCCGCTCCACTCGTTCCTGCAAAATTCAGGCATGGTATAAATGAAAGGGTAGACGCCTCCGGAAAAATTCTCGAACCACTCGATGAAAACGAAGTGGTCAAAGCGCTGCAGTCATTGGTGAAAAAGGGTATTCGCGCAGTAGCTGTATCGCTGCTACACGCTTACGCCAATCCTGCCCATGAAAAAAAAATCGGCGACATCATCCGCCGCCGGTTCCCTATGCTGGCTTATTCACTCAGTTCAGAAATCATGCCCGAAATCAGGGAATATGAACGTACCAGTGCAACTGTAATGAATGCCTATGTACAGCCACTCACCGGACATTATCTCTCTCAATTGAAAACTATTTTGGGTGATACCGGTTTCAAGGGACATCTGCACATCATGAATTCTGCCGGTCGTCTTACTACCATTGAGGGTGCCGGTAAAGCCCCTATACAATTGCTGGAAAGCGGTCCTGCAGGAGGAACCATGGCAGGCGTTTTTTTTGGCGAACTGCTCAAGAAAAAAAATCTCCTGGCTTTTGATATGGGGGGAACTACTGCCAAAGCTTCCATCATCAGAAATGGTCAACCCGAAATTACCAATCATTTTGAGGCCGCAAGGGAAAAGCGATTTAAAAAAGGAAGTGGACTTCCCGTTCGAATACCCGTTATCGATATGATTGAAATTGGTGCGGGTGGGGGAAGTATTGCTCATATCAATCAATTAGGATTACTCACTGTCGGACCCGAAAGTGCTGCGTCTCAACCGGGTCCTGCTTGTTACAACAGAGGTGGTGATTTGCCAACTGTAACAGATGCCGACCTCGTTCTGGGCTTTCTCAATGAAGGCTACTTTTTGGGGGGAACCATGCAGCTGAGTCGCGAAAAAGCAAGGGCAGCCATACAAAAACATATTGCTGCCCCATTGGGCATATCCATTGAAGAAGCTGCCTGGGGTATTCATCGGCTCGTTAATGAAAATATGGCGAATGCAGCCCGTGTTCATATCATCGAAAAGGGATTGGATCCCCGCCTCTTTTCCATGATGGCATTTGGTGGTGCTGGACCCGTTCATGCTTATCATGTTGCTCGACAATTGAATGCACCCCAACTGATTGTCCCTGCAGGTGCTGGCGTTCTAAGTGCACTCGGATTTTTAGTGAGTCCGATCGCTACCGAGGAAATAACCAGTTATATCAGCACATTACAAAATATCAATTGGGCTCACCTTCAAAAGGTGTTAACTGATATGACTGAAAAGGGCAAAAAATTTCTCTTGAATGCAGGGGTTGCACCGTCCGGCATGAAAGTCAAAGTGGTTGCTGATATGCGATACTCCGGTCAGGGTCATGAAATCAGTGTGAATCTTCCATCCGGAAAACTAACTGTTGGTTCAGTGCCTGCCATTACCCGTGCCTTTCAGGAAGAATATCGGCTTCGGTACGGGAGAGATATGAAAGGTATTCCCATTGAAGCAGTTACCTGGCGGGTATTGGTGAGTGGACCCCGAATTTCATTGTATCCAAAACAATCTGTAGTAGGCAAACATACCCTTCCCCTGAAAGGGAAAAGAAAAGTGTTTTGGGGTAAGTCTTATGTTCTGACGCCGGTTTACGATCGTTATTTGATGACACCGGGTCAAAAAATAAAAGGTCCCTGCATCATCGAGGAATTCGAGAGCACTACTGTTATTGGTGCCCAGGGGGTGGTAAGCTCCGATCGTTTTAATAACCTGGTAATTGATCTGATATGAAAAAGATTCTGCTCATTTTATTACTGGGGTCATTTCAAGTTGGAAGCTTTGCACAATCAGCTAAAGAGATTTTGCAATGGGCTGTAACGGCATCGGGCGGAAGTCTCTGGCAACAACCAGAAACCCTTGAACTTCATGGGAATGCTTTATTCACTCCTTTTGGGAGAACTGAGGGCAGCCAGGTAAAACAACTCGATACTTATTCTATGTACCGCATCTTTCCTTCTGAAAATAAAGCCGCCCATCAGGCCAATGGAAAGATCCGGTTTGATGCTGCAGCCGGAACAGAGATGTTCATGCAATTAATTTTTGACGGGAAAACTACCCAAAATAAACTCAGCGATGATGCCCGTCCCTTTCGGGAACATTTTTCCTGGAGTAATAATTTTGGTTTTGGAATCATTCGATTTGCCGACCGCGACTCATTCCTCGTAGAGAGACTTACAGATGAACTGAACGATGGATTTGCCTGTTATACGGTGCAGATTACTGATCCGAAAAAAATGATCACCGTATTCCAGATCGATAAAAAATCTCACCTGATTCGGGGAGTAAGTTTTTCTACAACTGTGGGCTATCATCAGCGGATTTATAGTGATTTTAAAAAAATAAAAGTCGGCGATCAGTTTTTTATGCAACCCCGTCGGGTTCGGCTATTTTTTGATGGGGTTCGCTGGATGGATATTCACTGGCAGACTCATCGGGTGAATCAACCCATCAATGATCAGGTATTTTCATTGGCAAAACAATGATTATGAAAAGAAACAAAGGAGCCATTCGTTTTGATGCCATTGAATTAAGTATTCTCTGGAGCCGGCTCATATCGCTGGTAGATGAAGCAGGAACCACCTTGCAGCGAACTGCCTTCTCCTCCGTAACCAGGGAAAGTGCTGATTTTGCTGTGGTATTGATGGATACAAAGGGTCAGTCACTGGCACAAAGTAGTGTGAGCGTACCTTCCTTTCTCGGTGTAATGCCCTTCCTCGTAAAAGCACTGATAAAAGATTATTTTCCTCTGTCAACATGGAAGGAAGGGGATGTAGTCATTACCAATGATCCCTGGCTTTGTGCCGGCCATAAGCCTGATATTGGTATTGTTACGCCGATCTTTCGGAAAAAGCGACTCATTGGTTTTATCGGCTGTATTGCTCACTCTCCTGATATCGGTGGCACCCTTTGGGGTGCAGGCGCACGCGATTTTTATGAAGAGGGGCTTTATATTCCACCCTTGAAACTTTTTGATCGGGGAATAAGGAATGAAACAATTTTTACCCTGATTTCTACCAATGTAAGAGCTTCCCGCCAAACCATCGGTGATATTCTTGCGCAGGTAGCCGCGAATGATCAGGGGATTCGTGGTTTGCAGAGAATGTTGGATGAAAATCAGCTGGATACCATCGACGAACTGGGTGCCAGTATCATTCGTTCTTCTGAAAAAGCTATGCGCGATGCCATCAGAAAAGCACCCGATGGCGTATATAAATCTGTTTATCACGCAGATGGTGACGGATTACATGAGCCCATTCAGTTTGTCTGCACCCTAACAATTCGGGGAGATGAAATTGAAGTGGATTATGCAGGTACTTCTCCGGCCCATTCACTCGCTATCAATGCAGTACTGAATTATGTATTTGCTTATACAGCTTACCCCATTAAATGCGTTTTCAGTCCGGAGGTACCCAATAATGAAGGCAGTTTCAGACCTATCCGGGTGACTGCACCGGAAGGATGTCTGCTCAATGCAAAAAAACCTTCTCCCTTGGGTGCCCGCAATGTTACGGGTAATCTATTGCATGGTCCGGTTATGAAAGCATTGTCTCAGGCAGTTCCTGATCAGGTGCAAGCAGATTGCGGTGCAGCTGTTTGGGTAATGGTTTTGAGCGGAAGAAGAAAAGATGGATCTGAATATGTAGAGTATCTTTTCCTGGCCGGAGGTTATGGGGGTAGGAAGGGACTAGAAGGTCCGCCTACCTTGTGCTATCCTACCAATGTAGCCAATGTACCTATCGAAGTATTTGAGCACGATGCTCCCGTGCTGGTAACAGAAAAAAGTCTGATCAGGGGTAGTGGCGGAAAAGGAAAATATTCCGGAGGTGACGGACAGCGCTTTGCCTACAGAAACATTGGAAATACTCCCATTCATATCAGCAACGTAACAGAAAAAATCAATCACCAGGCGTATGGATTACTGGGCGGAAATCCAGGCAGAAAAGGAAATCTCTATGTTAGAACCGCCCAGGGTAAAAAAAGATTTACCCCGCCCAAAGGGCACGACTATCTCCAGCCGGGTGAAGAACTGGTAATGGAATTACCCGGTGGGGGAGGTTATGGTCGTGCAAAAGGATAATTTTGAGTAAATTGTAAAAAACAATACGATGTCTTATCAGTTACCTCCTGTATGGACGAAGCTTCAGCAACATGCTGTTTTTCCGGAATTCAATCATGATGAACGGGCACGGTATAATTTTCTAGCTAACCTGAACCGTTATATCAGTACTGTGATTGCTCCCGGTAATAAATTGGCTTATGAGCGCAGAGTAGAACCCGGTTTTGTCAAAGAAAATGGGCGCGGTTTCCATGATCGGTTTGAAGTAGGAGAAGCTATGAAGCAAGATCCGGTTTATCAGATGTGGGCAGCGCTCCGCAGAAGTACCATGGAAATGAGACAGCAAAACGGAAGGGCTGTGGTATTAAGGCAGGCCTCAGAACTGGCATCGAAAGTGGCTGCTGAACTGAAGGGAACAGATACCCTTCAATTGAAAGAGCAGTTCAAAGTACCTCCTTATTTGACTCATGTTGATAATCACCTGATGCCCGGAAGCTACCACACGGAATATTTTCCGGGCGATGTTTCGAATGCTGCCAATTATGACAGCGGACTATTTGTTACCAGTGGAGGAATGTTGGGAAGCCTTACTGATGGAGGCGGCAGAGCCATAGCTGCCTGGGTAAAAGAAACTTATCCCGATTTTCATCCGAAAAAAATTCTCGACATTGGCTGTGGTCTTGGTCATAATACCTTGCCCATTGCTGCTGCTTTCCCAGAAGCTGAAGTAATCGGTATTGATGCCGGTGCGCCTATGCTGCGCTACGGTGCCGCCCGGGCACATGCACTCGGAATTAATAATGTAAAGTTTATTCAGGCAGATGCTGCAGATATGAAGGAGTTTGCTGACAGTAGTTTTGACTGGGTGCAGACTACTATGTTCCTCCATGAAACAGGCGGAAAGGCAATTCATAAAATCTTTGGTGAGATCAATCGAGTATTGAAAGTGGGCGGTCTCAACCTGCACATTGAACAGCCACAATATACCCCTGAGATGAGCATGTATGAACAATTCATGCGTGATTGGGATGCTTATTATAATGCCGAACCTTATTGGGGTCATATGCATGACCTGGAGCCTGCAGACCTAATGGTTGAGGCAGGAGTACCCAAAGGAAAATTCATGCAAGTTGGTGTGAAGGCCATCAATGACCTGGATAAAAAGAAACAGGATGGGAAAGTGACAGAAGATTATGGTCGCAGTCCTATCTGGAATGTATTTGGCGGCTGGAAAGCTGCTGTATGATAAATAAAATCAGAACGAAACATAGTTTATGAAAACAGAATTAAGTGGTTCTCATGCAGGGGCATCTATTACTGAGTCATCTGCTGCTGATGCAGTAAATGATGTTGTGATGGCAGGAAATAAAAGTAAGGGGGGAAGGCCCTACTTTCTGGAAGATCCTGCTGTAGAGCGTGTACTCAACATCAGCATGGCTATTGCAGCTGACCTGGCTGTTTTACATGAACGGCTGGATACTATTGAACGTTTGCTGGAAGCCAAAGGTCACCTCAGTAGAAAAGAAATTGAGGCCTATGTTCCCGATGATTCAGCCGCAGAGGAAAGACAAACCTGGCATGCCCGCTTTAGTGCCCGTATCTTACGCATTGTTCAGCAGGAAGTAGAGGCGGTAGCCCATCCGGAAAATAATGTGCCTATGCGAACCATTGCTGATGAAATCAATGAAATGTAATATGCAGTCTGCGATTGATACAGTTAATGAACATTATCAGGTAATCATCGATAAGAACCTGAAAGGTATACTGGATAAATATGTGGCGGATGAAGATACGTATGTAGTTCTGGAAGGTCCTCGCTTCACTTCCAAAGGGTTCACTAAAATCAGCAAAGGATGGGGTGATTTTTGTCTTTCCCCTATACAACTCAATTCCATTGAGTGGACGGAAGGGCCCTTTGCTGAGGAAACGGCTGACATGGCCTGGGTGAGTGGTATCATTCGCCTGCAGGTGCAGTTAAATGACCGAAGTTTCGAGAATATATTCAGGGCCAGCTTTGTTCTGATTCGCCCCCAGGGGAAATGGCAAATCCACCATGAGCATGTATCGGTGGTGCATCCTGACCCCTATGGCATCGGGGATTGGTTACAACAAACAACCCCTTCTTCTGACGTATCTTAAGTGTAAGGAAAATGACAGATCAGGTAAGTAAGAAAGCCATCATTGGGGTAATCGTTTCCGCCCTAGGATTTTTCGTAGATCTCTATGATATCATCATCTTTAGTGCGGAGCGGGTAGATAGTTTCCGCTCACTTGCTATTCCCGAGTCGGAATGGCCCGTTCACACGAGAAATATCCTGAATGCCCAGATGCTGGGTATGTTGCTCGGAGGATTTCTTTGGGGTACCATCGGAGATAAGATGGGGAGATTAAAAGTTTTGTTTGGATCTATTCTGATGTATAGCGCATTCACCCTTCTGAATGCCTATGTAACGGAGGTAAATGGTTATATGTGGTGTCGCTTTTTGGCCGGTCTCGGACTGGCAGGGGAATTAGGAGCAGGTATTACACTGGTGAGCGAACAGATGCCGGGAAAGTACAGAGGTTTTGCTGTGGCTTTGGTAGGAGGTATCGGAATGTTTGGTGCAGTAACTGCAGGTATCATCGCAACTTTCTTTAGCTGGAAAACCAGTTTCATCATCGGCGGAATCTTAGGCATAGTTTTACTCTTGTTGAGATTCAGTGTAGTCGAAAGTGGATTGTTCACCGGCATGGAGAACAAAGAAGTTTCAAAGGGAAATTTTGGCATCATACTCAGGAGCAGAAAAAGAACCTGGCGTTTTATTTGCGTATTATTGGTTGGAATGCCAGGATGGTTTGCTACCGGAGTGCTTATCACTTTTACCCGTGAAATTGCCGGGAGCATGGGAATGACCACCCTGCCGGTAGCAGCTACTGTGATCTCCTTTAATTTCCTTGGATTTGCTTTTGGAGACCCGCTTTGCGGACTCCTTAGTCAGTATCTCCAAAGCAGAAAAAAAGCCATTTTTATTTTTCTGGCTTCCTATAGTTTTTTTATCATTCTCTTTTTTCTCTTTGCACGACAATCACTCTTTCTCTACTATCTTTTCTTTGCTTTTATGGGACTCAGTGTTGGCTTTACCATAATGTTGCTGACACTAACAGCCGAGCAATTCGGAACCAATATTCGTACCCTGGTGACGAGTTCTGCCCTTAACCTAATAAGAGGTTGGGTAATCCCCCTAAGCTTCGCATTTCAATGGGCAGCGGCCTGGTTCAATGGTAACTATTATTATAGTGCCATTGTTATTGCGATAGGCGCATTGGCCATCGCCTTCTTTGCTTTATCACAGCTCGAAGAAACCTACCACAGAAATCTGGATTTTTACGAATAATTATAACACAGACAGGTTCATTTTTTTTATTGCTGATTGGAGGTCTTGATCTTAGCGATGGCTATAGAAATTCTGTGTAAAGGCTGACATAAGTTGAAAAGAAAGAATCGCTTCTGCTGGGGAACAAGGATTTTCTCCATTACCCAAAAAGTATTGAGTAACTCTCTCAATCATGGGTTGTTGTATATGTTGGGGTGGCGTGAAATCTATTCTTTCTTTAGAAGAGTCAGTTTGGATGATTACTTCATGACCGAAAGTAGAAAATAATATTTTACCCCTGGTACCTGTTATTTCAAAACTATCTTCCCGACAATTTTCCGCAGTGCAAAAGCACCATTGACCGTTGAATAGGATACCATCCTGAAATCGCGCTATCCCACATACTGTATCTTCCGCTTCATAGAGCCCTGCCCTATTGTACGCATGACCGCTATATTCAATTGCTTCCCCAAAAAAATAAATCAGCAAATCCAACTGATGGGGTGCCAAATCGAAGAAGATACCGCCACCTGCCAAAGCGGGAACCACGCGCCAATTATTTACACCCTTTGCTGCCAATTCAACCGATTGATCTGATTGTTGCATACGGATTTGTACAGTACATATTTTTCCGATGGCCCCTTCTAAAAGCATTTTTCTAATGGCGTTAAATTTCGGAAGCGCCCTTCTGTAATGCGCGACACTAAGTGGTACTGCAGTTTGCTTCGACACCTCCATCATGGCATAGCAGCCTGCCAGTTGATGGGAGAAAGGCTTCTCTACATAAACAGGTTTGCCTGCCCGCATAGCAGCAATAGCATAGGCCTCATGATAGGCCGGAGGGGTTGCTATGTAGATAGCAGTTACTTCCGGATCTGCTATCAGATCCTCTGCCTTGTCGAACCAGCGAGGTACCCCATGTCTTTGGGCATAGTCTGCTGCCAAAGCGCTGTCTCTTCTCATCACTGCTACTAAACTGGAATCAGGTACCAACTGAAAGGCCGGACCACTTTTGACCTCGGTTACATTACCACAGCCGATAATACCCCATCCAATTTTTTTCATGAGAAGAAAATTAAAACATTTATGCCAACTAAGTTACCCATTATTCATCCAAGATTATATGCTCCTGCCTGTCTGATTAAACTTACTCATTCAAATACGCATTGGCAAGTTATCCGGTTTCATCTCAAATGAAAATAAAGGGTATCAAATGGAACTACATCTGTCTCCCGTTGATTATGTGTTGTCAACCGGGTGCAGATGATACGTGGTTCTGAGTCAGAAAAATCTGTATAGCTAAGCCGAGAATTTCAGAATCACTGGGTTATTTCAAGGGGTCATCCTCCCTGAAAAAATTCTTATCTAATTACAACTTACTGCTGTTGTTGGTTAGGGTCGGCAGGTGGGGGTGTTCCCGGGGGATTAATGCAGTTCAGGTTATACAGTCTGCGTGCATCTCCGTACCCTTTGGCTTCTGAAGTCAGAAATGATTGACATCCTTCCTGTACTTTACCCACATTATACAAACAGATACCCCGATAATACTCGGCTTTTCCGTCTTTGGTCCATTTATTATTCACGACTCTCTCAAAATAGGGTAAGGCTGCCCCCCATTCTTTATTCAGAAAATGAACCAGTCCGATATTTTCAATTACCGGAGAAAATTTTGAATTGATCTTTCTGGCACTCTCATAGAGTTCCATGGCAGTTTTCAGGTCATTCTTGGTGAACGCCTCATTACCCCTCTTGAAAAAATCATAAAATCGAAGACTATCCTGATAAGCTTCCGGGGTAGGTGCCGGGGCCCCTCCGGGGGTGATGGGTGGGGGCAGCCCTGGCTGTTGTTGTTGCTGGGGCTGAGGCTGCGTAATCATCGCCGGCTGTGTGAGCTGGGGTTGCTGGGTCTGCTGAGTTTGCTGGGCAGGGTTCGTTGCATTATTGTCTGGTGGAACCATGCCTAAGTCTGTATATAATTTTCTTCTGTTGGCTATGGTAACTGAATCTTTAGGAAAGAGTGTATAGGCAGAATCTGCTACTTTCAACATGAATTCTTTTGGATATTTCAATTCTTGTAATGCAAAA
>JBIIRN010000208.1:0-3917 GCA_044341525.1 Sediminibacterium sp.
CGGCATGGGTACCCAACTGGTGACTAATATGTGTGAAATAAACGGAGGGCACTTCTAAATCCCTACCGACATCAATGGCTTCGGCCAGGGTAAAATGAGACAGGTGTTGCTCTTTCCGAAGGGCATTTAGAATAAGAATTTTTGAACCCCGAATCAAATCGAGCTGGTCTTCCTCAATTCGGTTGGCATCCGTGATATAGGTAATATCGCCGAAACGAAAACCCAGTACCGGCATGCGGTGGTGCCATACTTCTATGGGTTGTACCGGAATATCACCTACTAAAAAGGAGTTCTTGTCTATTTGCATCATCTGAATCTCAGGAATACCGGGATAAGTCAGATCAGCGAATGCATAATGGTAATCTCTTCTGAGTGCCTCCTCAGTAAGTGAGTTGGCATAAAGCGGCATGGCTTTTTTCTGAAAATAATTGAAGGCACGAATATCATCGAGACCGGCTAAATGATCTTTATGCGGATGAGTAAAAATCACGGCATCCAATTCGCGTGTACCTGACCGCAACATCTGATACCGAAAATCAGGTGTGGTATCTACCACAAGGGTAGTATT
The DNA here is from genome assembly GCA_044341525.1 of Sediminibacterium sp. Lineage (GTDB taxonomy): Bacteria > Bacteroidota > Bacteroidia > Chitinophagales > Chitinophagaceae > Sediminibacterium. Next base: position 569 of record JBIIRN010000208.1, read on the forward strand.
GGAAGAACGAACCAGTATACTGCTTCGTAAACGCTTGTCTCTTGCATCTTTAGACTGACAAACTTCGCAGTCACAACCTATCATAGGTACGCCTGAACTGGTGCCCGTTCCTAAAAAACTGATTTGGAGAGTAGGTATCGCCACCTAACAAAACTAAAACAAATGAAAGGGATGTCAACAGGTATTTTCCGCTATTAAGCAGCGTGCTCTGCCTTGTTCACCAGACTATCGAGTAACTTTTGTGATTCCAGCGTCAACAGATCGTAATCAATCGGAATCTGGGAAATAATATCTTGCAGGGTACTGATACGACCTTCCGTAGAAAGAAATTTATTCAACACCACAATTTTTCTGGATTCAAGCAGGCACCAGCCACTCTGAAAAGTTCCTCTCTCATACCGGATGATGTAGCCGGATTCAGTCAATATCGATGTATATTTATCTAAATTAGTTTGTGTAGCCTTCATTCCCTGATTTTACATTTCAAAGTTACTCTTGAACAGGAACTTAGGCCTGTTGTTTTATCCACATATCTGAAAAGAAAAACGTCATTCCCACTCAACTATTGTACCCGGCTCTCCATCCTTATCACAGGAACAATCATTTCCTCCAAACTAATTCCCCCGTGTTGAAAGGTATTTTTATAATATTGGGCATAGTGATGGAAGTTATTGGGATAGCAGAGATAGGCATCTTCCCTGGCAAAAATATAGGAAGAATGAACGGTAGGAACAGGCAACCCTGCCTCTTGGGGCCTGGAAAATGCCAGCACCTCCTTTTCATTGTACTGTAAATTACGACCATGCTTGTAACGAAGGTTGGTCGTGGTTTGTCGGTCACCCACTACCTTTTGCGCATGCTTCACCCGAACACTGCCGTGATCGGTAGCCAATATCAGCGTTACCGGTTTATCTGACAATTTTTTCAAGGCCTGATGTAAAGGACTATGTTCAAACCAGCTGCGGGTGAGACTTCGGTAACTGATTTCATCGGAAGCCAGTTCCTTCATAATCTCCATTTCCGTTCTTGCATGGCTGAGGGAATCAACGAAATTGTAAACAATCACATTGAGATCATTTTGCATCAGATTGTGCATCTGACCGGCCAGTTGCTGTCCCTCCTGGTACTGGGTGATTTTCGTATAGCTGATGCGAAGGTTGTCTTTTTTTAACCGCTTTAATTGTGCTTCCAGTAATTCGAGTTCATGCAGGTTCTTTCCTCCTTCCTCCTCATCATATTTCCAAAGTTCCGGGAAACGCTGCTGAATCTCTGCAGGCAGAAGTCCCGCAAAAATCGCATTGCGTGCATATTGTGTAGCCGTAGGCAAAATCGAATAAAAACTGTCTTCCTCTGCTATCCGAAAAGATTCAGCCAGCATCGGCTCAATCGCTTTCCATTGATCCAGGCGGAGGTTATCAATCAGTACAAAGAAAACAGGGCGACCCGGCATTACGTGAGGCAAAACCTTCAAAGACAAGAGATGATGACTCATGATCGGGGCAGATATGCTGCGCGGATTGAGCCATTCGGTATATTCCTTACACACCATGCGGGCAAAAGCCTGGTTGGCTTCCTGCTTCTGCGTATAAAAAATATCCCGCATTTCCGGACTATCACTCTTTTCCATTTCCAGCTCCCAATACACCAGCTTGCGATAAATATCCATCCACTCCTGGTATCCGGGATTCTGTTGTAATTCCCCGAGAAGGGAAGCAAACTGTTGCTGATATTGAGCCGTAGTTTTTTCTGCTACCAGCCGGCGATTGTCAATGATCTTTTTCAGACTTAGTAAAACCTGCTGGGGATTGACGGGCTTAATCAAATAATCAGCGATCTCACTGCCGATGGCCTCATCCATCAAAGATTCTGTATCATTCCGGGTGATAAGGATGACCGGTAACAACTTATTGATCTCCTTCAATTTCAACATAGTTTGTAGCCCCGAAATGCCGGGCATCGATTCATCCATCAGCACAGCATCAAAATACTGTTGACGAACGAGTTCAATAGCATCAAATCCATTGGAAACAGGTACTACCTCATAGCCCTTGTTCTGCAGAAAAATGATTTGTGATTGCAGACTCTCTATCTCATCATCAACCCATAAAACCTTAATGGCTGCCATATACTACTATAAGCCGGCATTCAGATTCCACACGGCTTTCAAACCTAAAACTATTTCATTATCCTTTTCCTTTTTCTTCTTTGTACTTTTGTGTATAAAGAAATAGTTGATTTAACAATTCAAAAACAAGGGATGCCGGCTAAAAGAAAGATCATCAATGACCCCGTTTACGGTTTCATCACCATTAACCACCCACTGGTATTTTTCATTCTCGAGCACCCTTATTACCAACGGCTCAGGAGAATACAACAGATGGCCATGGCATCTATGGTATATCCAGGGGCTGTCCATTCCCGCCTGCACCATTCCCTCGGGGCTTATCACCTGATGGGTAGTGCCATAACTGAATTAAGAAGCAAGGGGATTGAAATTACCCCGGAAGAAGAGCTGGCCGTTAAATGTGCTATCCTGCTCCATGACATCGGACATGGGCCTTTCTCCCATGCGCTCGAGGGAAGATTGATAACGAATCTCCATCATGAGCAAATGTCGTTGGCCATCATGCATCAGATCAATCAAGACAGTGGTGGCCAACTGGATCTGGCCATCCGCATCTTCACCAACCAGTACCACCAACCCTTCCTCCACCAGTTGATCAGTGGGCAACTGGATATGGACCGAATGGACTACCTCAGCCGGGATAGCTTTTTCTCCGGCGTAAGCGAGGGAGTAATCGGTTATGACCGCATCCTGAAAATGCTCACGGTTTGGAACGGACAACTCATGGTGGAAGAAAAAGGTATTTACAGCGTAGAAAAATTTCTGATCGCCCGCCGACAAATGTACTGGCAGGTATACCTGCACAAAACAGTTTTAGCAGCTGAAAAAATGCTGGTAAAAATTCTGGAGCGCGTAAGAGCCATTTATGACCCAAAAGATAAAGACCTGCAAACCCTGACAGAACTAGATTTTTTTCTGGCAGAACCGGCGACCGGACTATCTGCAGAAAACATCCAACGTTTCTGCTTACTCGATGACCACGATGTATTGCATGCTGTAAAACGCTGGAGCATGCATCCGGATTCACTGCTCGCAATGCTCTGTCAAAATCTCTTGAGCCGTCGGTTGTTCAAATGTAAAATCCAGGCAACTCCCTTCAGCGAAACCTTTCTTGAAGAGAAAAAAAAGGAATTGCTCCAGCAACAATCCTTCCGCCCGGAAGACCTTCCCTATATTTGTTTCACCGGGGAAGCTACCAATACGCTCTATCAAATGAAAGACGAA
>JBIIRN010000209.1:0-3907 GCA_044341525.1 Sediminibacterium sp.
CTGGTTGCCATCGGTCAATTTCGCCATCATCAGTTCATCCCCTTCTACAATGGTAATGGCATTCACACCGGTTGCTCTGGGCCGGCTGAAATCTTCCAGGGAAGTTTTTTTGATGATGCCTTTTTTTGTACAAAGAATGATGTAGTGACTTTCTACATAAGATTTATCATCGAGCTTATTTACATCGATGATGGCTTTTACCTTATCATCTCCGGGCAATTGAATAAGGTTTTGAATAGCCCGGCCTTTGCTTTGTTTTTCACCATCAGGAATTTCATAGACCCTCAACCAGAAACAACGGCCTTTTTCTGTGAAAAACATCATCGTTCCATGGGTAGAAGCTACGAACAGATGCTCTACAAAATCTTCTTCCCGGGTCTTGGAACCAACTGCTCCTCTCCCACCTCTTCTTTGTTTCCGGTATTCTGTAGCAGGAGTGCGCTTGATATATCCCATGTGAGAGATAGTAATGATCACATCTTCCTCTTCGATCAGGTCTTCGATGCGCATTTCATCTGCCAGGTATTGTATTTCCGAACGGCGATCATCACCAAATTTTTCCCGTACTTCCCGCAGTTCTTCTGCGATCAATTCATAGCGGGCTTCCTCACTTTGTAATAAATGCCGAAGGCGTTGGATGATTCCGATTAATTCACGAATCTCTTCCACAATTTTATCCTGCTCCATTCCTGTGAGTCGCTGCAAGCGAAGCTCAAGGATGGCTTTAGTCTGTGCTTCTGTAAATCCGGGCTCTTCCGTATAAACATCTGTCGGGAAGTCTCCCAGGAATGCCGGATTGAGAATCCATTTTCCTTCCCGGCTTTTCTCGATGAGGGATATCCTGGCTTCCTCGGGGGTGCGGCTGGCCCGAATCAATGCAATCACTTCATCAATATGATCGAGTGCTTTGAGGTATCCTGCCAGAATATGGGCTCGTTCCTCGGCCTTCCGTAATTCGAAGCGGGAGCGTCGAATCACCACTTCCATTCTAAAGTCAATGAACTCGCTGACCAGCATCCGCAGGTTCATCAGACTGGGTCTGCCTTTGCTAATCGCTACATTGTTGATACCATAGCTGGTTTGCAGTTCGGTATACTTGTAGAGTTGATTGATGATAACCTGGGCAACTGCATCCCGCTTGAGATCCACCACGATACGGGTTCCCTCGCGCATGTTACTTTCGTTGTTCACATGTGCAATCCCCTCTATCACTTTTTCATTCACCAGTTGACCGATGCGGTTGGTGAGCACGTCGCGATTGACCTGATAAGGTACTTCAGTGATAACGATTTGCTCACGACCACTTTGCTTGGTATCTACATGGCAACGCCCTCTGACCACTACTTTACCCCTTCCTGTTCGGAAAGCTTCCTTTACGCCTTCCATACCAAATATGATGCCGCCTGTAGGAAAATCAGGCGCTTTGATGTATTGCATCAGTTCATCAATGGTAATATTTCGGTTTTGGATGTAAGCGATACAGGCGTCGACAGATTCGCGCAAATTGTGCGGCATCATGTTGGTAGCCATTCCTACGGCAATACCCGATGATCCGTTCACCAGCAGTTGAGGAATTCGGGTAGGAAGAACGGTTGGCTCTTCGCGGGAATCATCGAAGTTCAACTGAAAATCGACTGTTTCTTTATCGATATCCTCCAGCATGGCTTCTGCCACTCTTTCCAGTCTGGCTTCCGTATAACGCATAGCAGCCGGGGGGTCTCCATCCTGGTTACCAAAATTACCTTGTCCGTCTACCATCGTATACCGAAGGGTCCACTCCTGCGCCATGCGCACCACCGTATCATAAATGGAGGCATCTCCGTGGGGGTGGTACTTACCCATCACCTCACCCACGATGGCGGCTGATTTCTTGTAGGGTTTATTGCTGTTGTTACCCAGTTCATTCATCGCATAAAGTACGCGGCGATGGATGGGTTTAAATCCGTCACGGACATCGGGCAGTGCCCTTCCGATGATTACTGACATGGAATAATCGATATAAGCAGTCTTCATCTGCTCCTCGATATTCACCTTAATAATCCGGTCGTTGTCCTGTGTAAGTTCGGGTGTAAAATTTTCCTCTGACATGCTTCTCTCGATTGAGCCCACCGGCGTTTTCAGGCCGTCCATTCAGCACTAGTCCGGGGGTCAGCGAAGATAGTTTTTTTTAGGGTGATGAGGGTAAAAAACAGCTAAAAAAAGCCCCCTGTTTTATCCACAAAAAATGTCATTTTTCCACCCTATTTCTAGTTGAATCTTTGGGGCTAATACCCTCTATTTCAGTCACCGGTTTAATTAATCATTTTACATGCCCCTCGGTTTAGTAACTTTGAAATTCTAACCCCATTTTTATCCATCGAGAAATGTCCCAACCTCATCTCTTGTTACTGGGTGCCGGTAAATCGGCCTCTACCCTGATTCAATACCTTCATGGTATTGTCCTTCGGGAGGGCTGGCGGGTGACGGTAGCAGACAAAGACCTGAAAAATGTTCAGGAAAAACTCGCGCCTTACCCTGCCCTTTTTGCGGCCCCGATAGATATGGAAGACGTGGTACAAAGGCGGGAACTGATTGCGAAATCAGATCTGGTCATTTCCCTGCTTCCCCCTCCCCTGCAGTTGAGTGTAGCACGGGATTGTCTTGAAGGGGGTAAACATTTTTTATCGGCTTCCTATACTGATCCGGGTCTTCATACCCTATCGGCTGAAATCAAAGAGAAAAAACTGCTTTTTTTAACAGAGATGGGTCTCGACCCGGGCATTGACCACATGAGTGCGATGGAACTGATTCACCGGATTCGATCAATGGGAGGAAATATCACCGGATTCGCCTCTCATTGTGGTGGTTTAGTAGCACCGGACTGCGATGACAATCCCTGGCATTATAAATTTTCCTGGAACCCGAAAAATGTAATCCTTGCGGGAAAAGCCGGAGCAGTTTTTCTTGAACAAGGAAAATCAACCCAACTCGATTACAAGCAATTATTTTCATTTAACCAGAGGGTGCAGATAGAAGGGTTGGGGGAATTGGCTACTTATCCCAATAGAGACTCCCTCTCCTACCAGTTCCTCTATGGTTTAGAAAAAGCTGACAGGTTCATCCGAACTACGCTTCGATATCCCTCTTTTTGCTTGGGCTGGCAGTGGTTGATTCAAATGGGTTGTACCCGCGAAGACAATCGCATTTCTACCCATCAATTATCCCATCGGCAATATTTTCAACAACATTTGGAATCCTCCGGTTATCAGTTAGAACAGATTCCGGTAGAAGTTATCGCCTTGCTGAAATCTATAGGATGGGAGGATGATTCCCTTCTTTCCTGCAGGGAGGGCAGTTCTGCGGACTTGTTACAATGGATCCTGGAGCAACGCTGGGCCCTTTTACCCGGTGACCGGGATATGATTGTGATGCTGCACGAACTGGATTATTCTATTGGCAATAAAAAATTCCGGCTGCGGTCACAATTGGTGGTAGAAGGAGATGATAGTTTACATACTGCGATGGCTAAAACGGTTGGATTACCATTGGGCATTGCAGCCGTGCTGATTGTAAAGGGCATCATTTCCAGCAGGGGTTTACACGTCCCTATTCAGTCCGATATTTATTTACCGGTATTAAAAGAATTGGAAGCGCAGGGCATTCGTTTCAAGGAAAGCATCCTTGAGTTGAATTAATGTTTGGTTTTTTTCGCTTCTTTTTTATTATTTTCTGTCATTACCCATTCATAATCCAGTTGTCTTTTATCGAGATTGGCAGCAACTACCCGAATGGTTACTTTATCTCCCATGCGAAAAACCCTTCCGCTTCTGCGGCCGGTTAAACAAAAATCTGCCTCGATTAATCGGAAGTCATCATAATCAGATAAACTGAGGATACTGACCAATCCCTCACATTTGTAGTCGATGGT
>JBIIRN010000210.1:0-3892 GCA_044341525.1 Sediminibacterium sp.
GCTTATTACTGAAATTGGTTACAATACCGGAAAGTAAAATCAGTGCAGGAAAAACCCAGGGAGTTTTAAAAGCCAGAAAAGTGGCAATGGTGGCCAGAACCATGATGACACGGGTGATGGTATTTTTCACCGATACTTCCATGAACCGATATGCGGAGAAGCCGATGAACCCAATCGCCATGGGAATCATAAAGCGGAACCAGTGGATGGTTTTGCCCTGGTCATCAAAAAAATCAAGCAGATAAGAGAGTCCGCCCATGAGCAGACAGGCAGGCGTGATCCAAATCAGCAGGGTGGCTACTGCAAGGAGAAGTCCGCCCCGCTTATATCCTATCAGGGTAAGGGTTTGTGTGGAAGAAGCCCCGGGTAGCAACTGACAGAAACCATTGTATTCCATCAGTTCTTCTTCTGTCACATCCCGGCGGCGCTTCACAAATGTCTGGTACATCATACCCAGATGACCCTGCGGACCACCAAAGGCAGTGATGCTGTGCATCAGCACGGCTTTCAAAAAGGGGATGTGTCTGAAAAAATACAAGCCAACCGATTTACAACCCAAAGAAATTTATCCTGCTAAAGATATCGGTTATTTTTTTAGTCCGATCTCCCGCAATCTTTCTTCCAGGTATTCGCCGGCGGTGATATCAGTATATGCCTTGGGATGAGCTGGATCGATACAACGATCGAGACAGGCCAGGCTCATTTCGCTGCGTGGATGCAGAAAGAAAGGCATGGAGAAGCGGCTGGTGTGCCACATCTCACGGGGCGGATTGACTACCCGGTGGGTGGTACTTTTGAGCATGTTGTTCGTGAGTCGTTGCAGCATATCTCCCACATTCACTACTATTTGATTGGGAAGTGAAGTAACGCCTACCCATTCTCCCTGCTTATTCAATATTTGTAACCCATCAGCGGAAGCGCCCACCAACAAGGTGATAAGGTTGATGTCTTCATGCTGTTCTGCCCGTATGGCCGACTTAGGTTCATGGGTGATGGGTGGATAATGAATGCAACGCAGGATGGAATTTCCATTGTGTAAATGACCATCGAAATAATGGCTGTCGAGGCCGAGGTATTGCGCAATGGCGGAAAGCAATGCGCCGCCGCTTTTTTCAAAATGGCGATAGGCATTGAACAGGGTCTCATCAAATCCGGGGATATCGGATACATTCACATTGGTGGGATATTCCTGCCTGATCGGGTCACCATCAGATACGGTTTGTCCATACTGAAAAAATTCCTTCAGATCAGGAGCATCACTTCCCTTGGCATGTTCCTTACCGAAACTGGTATAGCCGCGTTGTCCTGCCAATCCGGGCACTTCATGTTTTCTTTTTTGATCTTCCGGCAAGGCAAAAAATGCCTGCACGAGGCGATATAAATCGGCAATGAGATCATCGGGGATGCCATGGTTCGTAACCGATACAAAGCCCACTTCCTCAAAAGCATGACCCAACTCTTGCACAAAAGCTGCTTGCCGGGCAGGACTACCCTGTAAAAAATGTTCGAGATCAACCACCGGTATTGCCATACGAATCAATTTTGATGCAACTTACTGCTGATTGCAGTTGTCTTATTTATAACGAACAGGCAGCTTTATTTATGCGCAATTCCAGTTATTTTATCAACTTTACACCATGAAATTATTCCAATCTATCTCCCTCCTCTTGTTATTGCTTTTTTCTGCCTGTTCACCTCGCTATAACCGGATGGCCGGCAACTACCAATTTAGTTCCTCCAATGGGGCACCCGACTATACCCAACTCGATTACTGGGCAGCCCATCCCTATAAAAAAGACCCCTCCGACAGTGTACCCGAACCATTGCGCAACTCTTATCGCCCCGATTCAATGGTGGATGTTTTTTTCATCCATCCCACCACCTATACTGCCGATGATAAAAAAACCGGATGGAATGCCCGTATCGATGATACTGAAATAAATGCCAAAACAGATTTTAGTCCGATACTCTACCAGGCCAGCATCTTTAATGAAGTAGGAAGGGTTTTTGCTCCCCGCTACCGCCAGGCCCATCTCTCTGCCTATTATCCGAAAACAAAGGAAGATACCACGGCAGCAATAGCTGCCTTTCAACTGGCTTATTCAGATGTAAAAAATGCCTTTCAGTATTACCTGCAAAATGAAAACAAAGGCAAACCCATTATCATTGCCTCTCATAGTCAGGGCTCTACCCATGCCCAACGGCTCTTGCTGGAATTCTTTGATAACACGCTACTTTATAACAAACTGGTGGCTGCTTATATTCCCGGCATGTATGTGAACACGGAAAAATTTGTAAACATCCGACCCTGCCTTAGCCCTCACCAGACCGGCTGTATGGTGGGTTGGAGAACCTATCGCGAAGGATATGTACCCGAATTCGTTGAGAAAGAAAAAGGTAGTTCACTGGTGACCAATCCGATCAGCTGGGACAGCAGCCGGCCCGCTGCCGATCGCTTTGAAAATAAGGGGGCAATTCTGCTCAACTTCAACAAGCTGATACAAACGTCAACGGCTGCCATTGTTCATGACAGGATACTATGGACACCCCGACCAGTATTTTTTGGTAGCAAACTATACAAAACAGAAAACTACCATGCCGGAGATTTCAACCTTTACTATGTCAACGTGCGGGAGAATCTGCAACTGCGTTTGTCGGCTTTCTGGAAAAAATAAAAATTGAAACAACGAATCAAGATCAGTTACCAAACTCACTGAGGAACTTGATGCGCATGATCTTCAGCTGCTCCCAGGTAAAGGAATAATCATTTAATTCTTCCTGTGCCAATTGAAGGGAGGAGGTTTCACAATTCCTGAAATAATCAATTACCACCTCCTGTTCCTCATCATCCAACCACTCATCAATGGCATAATTCAGGTTAAGGCGGGTGCCACTGGCAGCAATGGTTTCCATCTCTTCCAGCAGTTCCTGCAGGTTCAGACTTTTATTGCGGGCAATGGTATCAAGGGGAATTTTCTTATCCGTATTTTGAATGATATAGATTTTATTGCTGGCTTTATTGGCTACACTCTTCATCACAAAATCATCCGGCTTCTCAATATTATTTTCTTCCACATAGCTTGCAATGAGTTCTACAAATGGCTTTCCGAATTTCAGGGCCTTGCCCTTGCTCACCCCCTGGCATTTTTCCAGCTCGGTAAGGGTGGTAGGAAAGAGCGTAGCCATATCATGCAGTGAGCTCTCTAGAAAAATAACAAAGGGAGGTAATTTTTTCTTTCTTGCCTCCTGCTGCCGAAGTCCCTTCAACATTTCAAACAACTGCTCATCAGTAGAAGTTCCTGCCTGTGCTGCTCCCTCTCCTTCATCATCATCGGCATTGGCATCTTCAAACTGGTTATTCAAAGCGATTTTCAGTGATGTCGGTTTCTTGATAAATTTTTGACCCGCCGGCGTTATTTTCAACAGACCATATTCCTCAATGTCTTTGCGAATGAGTCCGTGCAACATCATTTGCCGAATCAGACTACTCCAAAACAGGGGGGTCTGTTCCTTCCCGGTACCAAATACCGACAGATGATCATGCCGATAAAGCTGAATCTGTTGGGTAGCCGTGCCGGTCAATACATTCACGACATGGTCGGTCACAAATCGTTCATCCAGTGCCTGTATCACTTTAAGTGCCTGCACGGCTTCCGTTTTAGATTCTACCCGTTCCCGCGGATGCCGGCAATTATCACAGTTGCCACAGTCTTCTTCTTTCCATTCCTCTCCAAAATAATGCAGCAGAACTTTTCGCCTGCAAACGGATGTTTCGGCATAAGCCACGGTTTCATCAATCAATTGTGCCCCGACTTCCCGCTCACTCAGGGGCTTATCGCGCATGAGGTGTTCCAGCTTAGCCACATCTTTATGGGAATAATACAATACACAA
>JBIIRN010000211.1:0-3864 GCA_044341525.1 Sediminibacterium sp.
CTTTCAGCCCTCATTAACTTCGTTAACCACACGAAAGAATGAAAAATAAACTACAATTTATTCCCCGAGACATCAGCTGGCTGAGTTTCAATGCCCGGGTTTTGCAGGAAGCCAATGATCCCAGTGTTCCCCTCAGTCAACGCATTCGTTTTCTGGGTATCTTCTCTAATAACAGCGATGAATTTTTCCGCGGTCGGGTGGCTACTTTGAAAAGAATGATTGAGTTGCGGAACTGGCACCGCAAGATCAATATCCACATGGAGCATGATCCCCAGCATATTTTGCAAGACATACAGACGATTGTATTGCAACAACAAAATGAATTTAATCGAATCTGGACGGGGATTTTAAAGGAACTAAGGAAGCAAAAAGTTTGGCTGGTAGACGACAAACACCTCAACAAAGAGCAAAAAGATTACGTCAAGCGTTTTTTTGAAGAAGAAGTACGTGCCAACACCATTCCCCTTATGATTCAGGGACTGCCTCAGATGCCTTATCTCCGAGACAAGAGTATTTATCTGGCGGTAATCATGAAGAAGAAAAGCACAGCCTACCGAAACCAGTATGCCCTGATTGAAATTCCTACTCAATCAGTTAACCGCTTCGTACAGTTGCCGGCTGCAGATGGCAAACAGTGCATTATTTTACTGGAAGACGTTATTCGTTGTAATCTCCCCCAGATCTTCTCCTACTTTGGATATGACACTTTCGAATCTTATATTTTTAAAGTCACCAAAGATGCTGAGCTGGATATTGACAATGATATCAGCACAACCTTCGTAGAAAAGATAGAAAAGGGAATTAAAAACAGAAGAAAGGGAAAGCCGGTGAGGTTTGTTTATGACAAAGAAATGGATGCTGCCTTGCTGGAATACCTGATTCGACGTTTACAACTCGGAAAAAAGAGTAACATCATTCCGGGTGGTCGCATTCACAATTTCAGGCATTTCATGGATTTCCCGGCCGTTTTAAAAGAAGGGGTTCGCCCTCGACCGGGCTCTTTTATTCACCCTGAATTATCCCGATCCTTAAGGGTGACCGATGTAATTCTGAAGAAAGATGTGATGTTGCATTTTCCCTATCATAGTTTCAATTCTTTGATTGATCTGTTGCGAGAATCTGCCATCGACCCTGCTGTGACATCTATCAAGATTACTGCTTATCGACTCGCTACTCAGTCCAAAGTAATCCATGCCCTCATCAATGCTGCCCGAAATGGAAAGGAAGTAGTCGTTATGCTGGAACTCAAAGCCAGGTTTGATGAAGAAAATAACCTGGAATGGAAAAAGGTGCTGGAGGAAGAGGGAGTAAAGGTATTATTGGGAGTTCCCAATATGAAAATTCATGCCAAATTGGGAATCATTAAAAAACGATTTGACAACAAAACCATCCAATATGGGTTTGTCAGCACGGGAAATCTTCACGAAAAGACTGCCCGGGTATATGGTGATCATTGTCTGCTCACTGCCGATCGCCGGGTCATGGCAGACATCAATCATATTTTCAAATACCTGGAAAACTGGCGGGCAGGCATGACCGAATTGCGCCAATGCAAGTCACTTCTCGTAACGCCCGTTAAGATGAGGAAAGAACTGCTTGCCCAAATCAACCGGGAAATAAAACAGGCAAAAGCGAGTAAGCCCGCTTCCATTCTGCTTAAACTGAATTCATTGAATGACCAGACCCTGATGCAAAAACTACATGAAGCTGCTAAGGCAGGGGTAGAGGTAAAGCTGATCATCAGGGGTATTTATTGCCCGCTCATTGCTCCTAAGAAATTGGCTTATCCGATAGAAGCCATCAGCATCGTTGATGAGTACCTGGAACATGCGCGGGTGATGATTTTCCATAACGGAGGGGAGGAAAAAGTTTATATTTCCAGTGCAGACTGGATGGTTAGAAACCTTGATCACCGGGTAGAAGCAGCTATACCCATTTTTAATCCGGAAATTGCAAAGGAGCTAAAAGAGATTATCCACATTCAATTAAGAGATAATGTAAAGGCACGCATGCTGGATGCACAATTATCGAACAACTATGTACCTTCCCGTAATAAAAAGCCCTGCCGGTCTCAGGTGGAAATCTTTAAATACCTGCGGCAGAAAAATCAGTCCGGTACATGAAACTTGCTGCGATAGATATTGGAAGTAATGCTGCCCGTTTATTAATTGCTGAAGCAGAGGCTGATAAAGACTCCGGTGTACGTTTCAACAAACTCAACCTGGTCAGGGTACCTCTTCGTTTAGGCTTTGATGTTTTTGAAAAGGGAGAGATTTCCAAAGAAAAAAGAGGAATGCTCTTACAAACGATGAAGGCATATAGTCACCTGATTAATGCCTATGGAGTAAAGCAGGTCATTGTCTGCGCCACCAGTGCCATGCGGGATGCTTCCAATAGCCAGGATATCATCCGGAAAGTAAAAATGGAGACCGGACTTGAAATTGAGATCATCAGTGGAGAACTGGAGGCATCAATTATTTATGAAAACCATGTTGCTGAAAATATGGATACCGACCATAGCTATTTATACATAGATGTGGGAGGCGGCAGTACCGAACTCACTTTCTTCGCTGATGGCAAGCTGGTTTTCAAGGAGTCTTTTAATATAGGTACCATTCGCTTACTGAAAGACCTGGTAACAGATGAACAATGGGACATTATGAAAGACACCATTAAACTCAAGACGAGGGGCTACAAAAAGATAGCCGCCATCGGAACAGGAGGCAACATCAACAAAATATTTTCACTCAGCAAGAAAAAAGACGGAAGGCCCCTGTCGCTGGATTTACTGAAGGACTATTATAAAGAGCTGTCCAATTGTAATTTAGAAGATCGCATTCGACTTTACAATTTACGGCCAGACCGGGCAGATGTGATTGTGCCCGCGTTGATGATCTATATCAATGCTTTACGCTGGTCGGATGCAGAAGAGATCTATGTTCCAAAAATAGGACTTGCAGATGGCCTCATCCAGCACCTGTATGAAGAGTTACATCCACGGGTACAACCTGCAGGATAATTGTTCTTCGAATCACTATTTACCGACCTATGTAGGTGATTCACCCAATTCTTTCCAACACTGACTCCTTTTAGATAATTTTGAGTGAATGATATCTCAAGCATCATCGCCGGTCAAAAATAACCGCTCCCTTTTACTGATCATTACACACGTGGCCGTGTGGAGCAGCTTTTTTGCCTTACCCTACCTCGTATTCTTCCCCAGTTTAAGAGACTTCAGCATGAGTAATCATCAGCTGGCTTCCATCTTTTGTAATAACATCTTTCTGGTTATTTTTTATTATTTCAATACCCTGGTGCTGGTTCCCCGACTTTTGGTTAAAGAAAAATGGTTCTGGTATTGTATCTCTGCCTGCTCATTTTTCTTTATGTTCCCCGAGCGCTTGCCAATTTGATTGCCGTTCCGGAATATGTAGCCCCCGAAAACAGGGAATTCATTCGTAACCCATCCTACAAAGGCCCGTCTATGTTTGGACCGGAGGGAAGAAGGCGACCCTATGCCAGCCGATACAATACTGTTTTATTTCTGCTCGTATTTACAGTGGGCACTTGTATATCAATGATTCAACGTTGGTTAAAAACGGAACAAAACAGGAAAGAAACGGAAAATGAAAAACTGAACACTGAACTTTCCTTTCTGAAATCACAAATCAATCCGCATTTCTTCTTCAATACACTCAACAATATTTATTCCCTCGCTGTGGTAAAAAGTGAGAAAACGGCACCTTCTGTGATGAAACTTTCGCAGATAATGCGTTACATACTAACAGAAACCGGAAATGATTTTGTGCCGCTGAGTAAAGAGGTGGAATTTATCCATAATTATATTGAATTACAACAAGTACG